>JAUSIJ010000004.1 GCA_030647855.1 bacterium
CGTGAGAAGTGGCGCTATTATCCCGGCAATAAACTTGCTTCCCACGCACTCGGCATTATCGGCTATCTTGATGACACGATCGGCGGCCGTTATGGGCTTGAGCGCTATTATGACGACGTCCTGCAACGTAACTCTTCAATATATGCGAATTTTTTCGCAGAAATTTTTCATAGCGTTAACGATAAAGTACTGAAGAATCAGAGGAGTGAGGGTGACATTGTCACTACCATTGAACCGAATGTGCAGACGCTTCTCGAAAAGGAGCTCGGCGAAATCACCAAGCGCTGGGATTCAAAATCATCCGGCGGAATAATTATTAATCCGGTAACTGGAGAAGTCTATGCCATGGCTGCGTTGCCGAACTTCGACCCAAACTCATTTAGAGACGAGCATCAGAGTGTTTTTGTTAATCCTTTAATCGAGAGCGTCTACGAAATGGGTTCGATAATAAAACCGCTTACCATGGCAGCCGGTGTTGATTCCGGTGCGGTCAGCGCTAAGACTCGTTATGTGGACAAGGGCTTCTTGGTGCTCAATGGCTCAAAAATATCAAATTATGACGGTAAGGGGCGCGGTGAAGTTGATATGGAAACTGTTCTTAGCAAATCACTGAACACCGGAGTGGCATTTATCGTCACAAAGATGGGCAAGAGTAAATTTTCCGAATATATGCTTAATTTCGGCTTAGGGGAAGAAACTGGTATAGATCTTCCCAATGAAGCGATGGGACTTGTGGAGAACTTAAAAAGTACGCGCGACATCGAGCATGCCACGGCGTCATACGGGCAGGGTATAGCGATGACGCCCATTATCACTGTGCGGGCGCTCACGGCCCTTGCCAACGGCGGCCTACTCGTTAATCCCTACTTGGTGAAACGGATTGAATATGACGTTGGTCTCAAAAAAAATATTTCATCGCCGCCCGGCAAACGCGTGATCAAAGAAGAAACCGCCGAGGAAATTACACGCATGTTGGTTAAGGTGGTTGATACAGCATTGCTTGAGGGTGCGATAAAAATCGAAAATTACAGTGTGGCAGCGAAAACCGGGACGGCCCAGATTCCGGCACCGGACGGCGGCTACTATAAGGATCGCTATCTGCACTCCTTTTTTGGGTACTTTCCAGCCTATAACCCTAAATTTCTCGTCTTTCTCTATACTATTGAACCAAAAGGAGTAAACTATGCCTCACATACATTGACGCATCCATTTGCCGCTATCACCAAATATCTGATCAGTTATTATAATCTGCCGCCGGATCGTTAGTTATGAAAAAGTATTTAAAAAAAATTATAGTCACCATTCTTGAGTATGAAGCGCGGATTATTCTCGCGAGGTACACGCCGCGTATCGTGGCGGTGACCGGGAGCGTAGGAAAAACCTCCACCAAGGATGCTATCTTTACGGTTCTCTCTTCGGCGTACTATGTGCGGAAGAGTGAGAAGAGCTATAACAGCGAAATAGGCATTCCCCTTACCGTAATAGGAGCTCCTAATGCGTGGTCTAATCCTCTGCTCTGGCTCCGTAATATTTTTCTCGGACTCAAGGTTATTTTTTTTCGTTCCCGCTACCCCGAGTGGCTTGTTCTTGAAGTTGGTGCTGACCGTCCTGCTGATATAAAAAATATTACTCGCTGGCTCAAGCCTGATGTAGCGGTTATTACTCGGCTAAGCAAAGTACCTGTTCATGTGGAGTTCTTCAGCTCTCCCGAGGCCGTGTTTAAGGAAAAGGGCTATCTGGCCGAAGCGCTTAAATATAATGGCGTGCTTGTTCTCAATAATGATGATGAAGATGTCTTAGCCTACCGTGAGAAAACTCAAAACACGGTATTAACATATGGTTTCCTCGAGGGGTCGGATGTACGCGCCTCGAATGATGCTGTGGTTTTTGAGAAGCAGGGCATTGCGAAAGTTCCGACTGGCATGACCTTTCGAGTTGATTACAAAGGCAACAGCGTGCCAATCACTATTTCAGGAGGGCTCGGCAAGCAGCATATCTATCCGACGCTTGCCGCTATTGCCGTAGGACTTTCCCAGAATATCAATATGGTGAAAATGGGTGAGGCATTGAAGAAACACGTAACCCCGAAGGGCAGAATGCGCCTTATCGCTGGTGTCAAAGAGACGTTTATTATTGATGACACCTATAACTCATCCCCGGTGGCGCTCAAAGAGGCGCTCGAAACTCTCTCAAACATTCATACGCGTAAAAGAAAAATTGCAGTGCTTGGAGATATGCTTGAGCTGGGTCGTTACTCTACCGAAGAGCACAAAAACGCAGGTAAACTTGCCTCGGTCGTGTGCGATGTTCTGGTTACCGTGGGGCTTCGCGCGCGTGATATTGCGCAGGGGGCGCTCGGTGAAGGAATGGATGAGAGTACTATTTTTCAGTTCGAAGATTCTCGCGAAGCCGGTAAATTTGTCGAGCAGCTTCTTGAGAAACGGGACATCGTGCTCGTGAAGGGATCGCAATCCATACGCATGGAGAGGGTAGTAGAGGAGATTATGGCTCATCCTGAAAAAAGTGAGAACCTGCTCGTTCGGCAAGAGGAAGAGTGGCTTAGGCGCTAACTTGCTTGTTATCTCAAAGGCCAACCAATATGAGCCGTTGGTCCGAATTTAGGACTAAAAAATTAAGACCCCTTGATGTAATCGCAGGGTCTTTTGGACTAAATGAACGACTGAACCGAAATGCTATTCGTCGTCGTTCTTGCCCGAGTGCCGATGGCCACGCGGAGTGCCGTCCTGGTTGAACCAGGTTGGCCCGAGGACCTTGTCTAAAGCACCTCGGACATCACCACCGCTTTGGCGATAGTGCTCCTGGTACTGCTGCCTCTCTTGGTCGTTGAGAGAGTTGAACGCCGTGTCCTCTTCCTTTTCAGAGCGGTATGACATAAAAGAGCTCCTTTCATGCTCAACGATAGCATATAATTGTAGTGTTGTCCAGTATTTTTTTAGAACCACAGAAAACCCCTACAAATAAAGAGTTTTATATAATCAGATAAAAAGATGACACTTCTCTCCAGAAACTTTTCAGAACTTATATTTCTTGAAAAACAAAAACAAAATTACTGTCTTATTTCAAAAAGTCGTTTTATCGCAATGTGTGACCCTACGGGGAATCGAACCCCGGTTTTGAGCTTGAGAAGCTCACGTCCTAGCCGCTAGACGATAGGGCCAAATTGTGAGGATAGCATATCATTTTTGTGGAAATTAAAAAATTAGTATTAATCGAGATCTGAATTTTGCAAAAAATTCATCTTGACTATCTCTAGAAAGTTAAGTATTAATATAGAAGAAATTATCACAAGGAGGTTGTAGTGGAAGCACCGAGAAGCGAAGGAAGGGAGGATCTGAGGCTAGAATTACGCGTAAAGAACAGCGTGCTCTGGCACGCTATCTATGACCGGTATGAATCGATTAGCAATTTTTGCCGGCAAATGCACCAATACGGCTTTAAATTTCGCCCCTCTGACATCGGTGACCTTATCAACTTTAAAGCCTCTCCCCTTGACCGTGGTGGCGAGTATTCAGAGCGGTGTCTCGATCTCGAGAGCGCTCTTGGGATTGATGTTGAGGAGCTTTTTCCTCGGGAGCTTTATGAGAAGATCAAGGTCAGCAAGCAGGTCATCGAGATTGATTCTGTGGCTGCTCTACCGACGGTAGTTCGCCGACACATGGAAGCTCTTCCTGCCCCAGCTGAGGAAAGCCCCGTGGTGAGGGCGATTGCTAGCGAACTTCGGGAACAGCTCGAGCGTGCTCTCAAAACACTGAAGCATCGGGAAAGGGAAGTTCTCCGACTTCGGTATGGTATTGACTGTGAACCACACACTCTGGAACAAGTCGGAAAAATTTTCAATGTTAGCAAGGAGGTCATTCGTCAGGTTGAGATGCGAGCTATCCGAAAACTTCAACACCCCAGTCGGGCAAGAAAAATTGAGTATCTTTAAGCCATGCGCTCCGCGTGGCTTTTTATTGCCAAGTTCCATCAGGCATTTATAATGCAGTTGTGGCTAAAGTCTTATCAAAAAAATTTTTCGCTCGTCCGGCGCTTAAGGTTGCCAAAGACTTGGTAGGGAACTACCTAGTACAAAGGTCGAAAGAGGGAATCAGGCGCTATAAGATTACAGAGGTAGAGGCCTATACCGGGCCGCACGATCTCGCTTGTCATGGTGCTCGTGGTTTAACCGCGCGTACCAAAGCCCTGTTTGGTGAGCCAGGCCACTTTTATGTATACTTCGTGTATGGTATGTACCACATGCTCAATATTGTGACAGAAAAAAATGGCTATCCGGCTGCCGTTCTTATAAGAGGAGTAGAAGGAATTAGCGGTCCCGGGAGAGTCACAAAAAAGCTCTCGATAGACAAGCGATTTAATGCTAAAAGAGCTCGGCCAGTAGCGGG
The DNA here is from genome assembly GCA_030647855.1 of bacterium. Taxonomy (GTDB): domain Bacteria; phylum Patescibacteriota; class Minisyncoccia; order Phycocordibacterales; family JAUSIJ01; genus JAUSIJ01. Next base: position 4,404 of record JAUSIJ010000004.1, read on the forward strand.
ACTTTGGTTTGAATATAACGGATCGCAAATTTTTAAAATAAGCCGCATGCCTCGGATCGGCGTTCAATATGCCGGGCCTGTCTGGTCTGCCAAACCCTACAGATTTCTCCTGAATTCACCCGCACACTAAGTTTGTTCATGCAATAAGTTGCAGAGTCGAAGCTCTTAATTGATTCAAGACATGGGAATAGATGAGAAACAACCGATGTTATTTAAAATAAATTGCTGCAACCTGACCCAACTTAGTGTGCGGGTAAAAAAAGGCAGGAAATTAATCCTGCCCGTACCCGTTCATGAAGCTTGCGCTCATGCCCGGAAAAAGAAACCGCTCCTCCCGCGCCGCTTTGCGTCTGCCAAGCTCTGCTTCAATCTGCTCGCGCAGAACGCATTGACTCGGAGTTTCCGCCTTGATCCGTTCAAGGTCGATCTCCGGAGCATTCGCTATGAGCGAGCGGGGGAGCGAAAGGTGCTGCCCGAGTAACGTAGCTTCAGTCATGACTGCCTCCATGCGGTAAGGGTTCTATAGCTATTATAGCACAGTTGAGTTATCTGTCAAGTAGCTGGGGTAACAGTTACTTTGGGCTACGTCAGTGCTTGTGCGACCACCTCTTTGACGTCATTGCCGTCAGCTTTTCCTTTGAGCTCCTGCATGACTGAGCCCATGAGCTTGCCCATACCGCTTTTGTCGGTGATGCCAAGTTCTTGTTTCTTCTTCTCCACGACCGCTCTAATATCTTCGCGCGACATCATCTGCGGCAGGTAGGTTTCTAAATAGCCGAGCTCCGTCTCCTCGCTTTTGGCCAAATCCTCGCGACCCGCCATGCGGAACTGTTCTATTGATTCTTTTCTCTGCTTGGCTTGTCGTCTGATGACCGAGAGAGCATCTTCGTCAGACAACTCTTCGTTAGGTTTGCGTCTTTTTGCCACCAGTTCGTTGACAAAAGCGGCGACAAGACTTCTCAAGACCTCAACTTTAATGCTTTCCTTGGCAAGCATGGCCACTGTCAGCTCTTTTTTAATATCTGTCTGGATACTCATATCCGTATATCATAGCCCAGCACCTTTTTTTCTCAAAATATTAAACCAAGACGAGAGTTTGAGTATTTGTTCATTCTTCCGGCTAATTTTCAAATGATATTTGGTGGGAAAAAGAGAGCCGGGTCAATTGGTATCGTCAAGGCTGCTTGCTATAATGGGTCTACCTATGAATCAGACGCTCTTCATTCTTATCGGTGTTGCGGTCATTGTGGTTGGCGCAAATATCCTTTTTTACTACCTGGCTCTGCGGAAAAAGGATGGCGGAACAGCCGACGCGCCGCTTGATCTTATGCTCCAGCAAATGAATGAAAATAGCAGGACGATTGACGCTCGCATGAGCGAGTTAGCTCGGGTCATGGATACAAAGATGGGCGAGACAACACGTACCATGAATGAGTCCGTTCGGCTGCAGTTTACCGAGTCACAGAAGCTCATAAAGGATATCACCCGAGAGCTTACGGAAGTGAGAGAAACAGGCAAGCGCGTAGAAAATTTTGCCGATCAACTTCAATCGCTACAAGATATTTTAAAAAATCCCAAACAAAGAGGTATTCTCGGAGAATATTATTTGGAAACGCTTCTTAAAAATGTACTTCCTGTCGGATCCTATCAGATGCAATACGAGTTTAAAGATGGCACGATCGTCGATGCTGTAGTTTTTGTAAAGGAAAAGATAATCCCTATTGATTCCAAGTTTTCGCTTGAGAACTATAATCGTTTGGTCGAAGAAAAAGATCCAGTCGAAAAAGAACGTTTGGAGAAGACTTTCAAAGCGGATCTCAAAAATAGAATCGACGAAACATCAAAATACGTGAAGCCGGCGGAAGGGACGATGGACTTTGCCTTTATGTTCATACCCCATGAGGCGATTTACTATGATCTTTTGGTTTCGCAGGTCGGCGCAGTCAAGATCAATACCCGCGATCTGATCGAATACGCATTCAAGGATAAACACGTTATCATAGTTTCGCCTACTTCATTCCTCGCGTATCTGCAGACCGTGCTCCAAGGTCTCAAGATGCTCCATATTGAGGAGCAGGCGACGCAGATCATTAAAAATGTGGAGGATCTCGGGAAACACCTTAAGTCATATGAGGAGTATCACAATAAGCTCGGCGGCGCCCTTTCCACAACGATCAATCACTTTAACGCTTCGAATAAAGAATTTAAAAAAATTGATAAAGACATGCTGCGCATAGCGGGGGAGAGCATCGGTATTGAGGCGCTTGCTCTAGACAGGCCTGATGACCCTGAAAGTTATTAACACCCTCGTCATTGAGGGTCATGTGCGGCGCGTTATAATAAAGAAGGACAAGCAAGCACTGGCTTCGCCTCGGTCCAGAACGGAGGTGATCCAACCATTAGGTGAAAGGATTCACCGCTCCCGTACATAGTTACGGTAAACCCCTCTTGCTGTTTCAGAGGGGTTTTTTAATTACCAGGAAACCCTGGATGAGATCCGGGGAGGAGGTCATTATTGTTCTTAGGGCGGAATCACTTAAGCGAGGCATTGCTTTTGCAAAACATTGCGCAGGTCGTTCAGACTCTGAAGAGTCTTCAGACTCGATGAGGCGACGGCCCGAGCACCCGCCCGATCGTACCCCGCCAGACTGACTCTGTCGGGCTGGCGTTCGGTACGGGCGCGGTAGTAAACCGCCAGCTCGCCTCGCTGGAGCTTCCGGCGAAGCGGGCAGGCGGTTAT
>JAUSIJ010000012.1 GCA_030647855.1 bacterium
AATTCGCCCGAAACAATTTTACCATTCGATACAACCAATGAAGATTCTTCTTATCATAATCCTTTCCCTTCTCTTGCTCTCGCCTTTATCGCTCGGGGCTCTGATCGAATACACGCCGCTCGCGCCACTCACTACTCCATCGGGCGGCGAACTTAAACCGACAAATCTAAATCAGTATCTTGCCTACATGTTTCAATTTTTGATTGCTTTTGCAGGAGTGCTCGCTGTAGTTCGGATAGTGTGGGGAGGCATCATGTATATGTCCACGGAAGCAATTGCCGGTAAGGGTGACGCCAAGGAGATTATTAAAAGCGCGGTGTGGGGGCTTATCCTGGCCATAAGCGCTTACCTCATTCTCTCGACCATTAACCCTGAAATTTTTACAAATGATGGTATAAAAACGAGAATTTTCCAAGGAGAACAAACTTCAGGATAAATATGCCAAAAAAATTCGCTATATTAATAATCCTCGCTGTGTTGCTCGGCATTGCCGCAGGAGCTTTCCTCGTCTTCCAGAGTCCCGGGGATAATCTATCGAACACCGAAAGCGAGGAGCGTGATTATTTTCCGTTCGGCCGAGCGGGCGATGCACCTGCCCCCGAGCCCGGGGAGGTCGGCACGCTTGGTGAGGCGGGTGCCACTGAAACCGCAAACGTCTTCGGCGCTTTTACGGAGCTTTGGAGTGCTCCGGTAGCGGGATTTAGCGCGAGCGGCGACTCTGTGCGACTGGTGGACAGAGGAAAGGGACATATCTATGAAATAAGAAACGGCTCATCAACCCGGCTTTCCAACACCACCATTCCCGGAATTCATGAGGCGGTGTGGATGACGCCGACATCGCTCCTTCTTCGGAGCCTCGGCGACAACGAAGAGATCAAGACCTACTACGGCGAGATTCTTGCCAGCACCACCTCTCTTGATGGTTTTTATCTGCAAAACGATCTCGAGCAAGTAGCGGTGAGAGGGAAATCACTCGCCTACCTGTCGTATTCCGCCGTTGGTATTTTGGACTTTTCCAAAAAGCCGTATGCTAAGAAAAATATCGCTACATTACCGCTTGGTGAACTTATCCTTGAATGGCCGAGAGCGGAGACGTTCGCTCTCACAACTAAATCGGCTCATAATAATATCGGGTACCTCTATTTTCTTAACGAAAAAGGAACCATTACCAAAGTACTCGGTAATATTCAGGGCCTGACAACTCACGCGAGCCCGGACGGCAGCGCCCTTCTCTATGCGAATGATTCTTTGACGCTCTCCATTCTTGAAACAAAGAACAATGTATCAAAAGTTCTTCCAGTAAGAACGCTCCCCGAAAAGTGCGTATGGAGTAAAAAGCAGGCGTCACTAATCTATTGCGCCGCCCCGGAATTTCTGCCAAGCGGAGACTACCCCGACTCGTGGTATCAGGGCATTGTAAGTTTTAGTGATTCCCTCTGGAAAATCGACACGAAAACCGGAGTGGCGACAGAGCTTTCCGACAATCCTCCGTTTGATTTTGATGCCATACGCCCCGTACTGGCGCCAGAGGAAGACTATCTATATTTTATAAACAAAAAAGGCCTTACTCTGTGGAGTTTTAAATTACCGGCGGCAGAAACCGCCTCGTCAACGACCCGGTAACGAGAACATCTAGAAAGTTTCTTCGGTCTCTACGAACTTAAGCACGACGCGGCGACCTGCCCCTTCTCCTTGCGATTCCGTTTTAACATTCGGGTTATTTTCAAAGACTGTGTGAATTATCATTCTCTCATAAGGAGACATCGGCTCCATTTCAACTGATATTCTGTAGTTTTTGACGCGTTCTCCGAGAATCATAGCTTTATCCTTGAGGCTTTGTATATTTTTTTCTTGATAATTATTGATATCAATAATTATTTTCGAATCGTCATGACCAACTTTTTTTGCCACAATTTTTCTTACGAGATACGTAAGAGCGCTGAGTGTTTCTCCTCTACTGCCAATGAGCAACCTCGAATCCTGGCTTTTGACCAAGAAGGTGCTGTACGAAGGCAGATAGCTCGGGATAAGCTCGACGCTTTCGGTCGAGATGTTCATTTTGGAAAAGAGTTCCGTCAGAAATGTTTTAATTTCCTGTTCCATTGCGGGGTTTCATGCGTTTACGAATAACTAGTTCCTGACCGATGGTAAAGAGGTTGCTCGTCGTCCAGTACAGCGCGATCACACCAGAAATGCTGTAAGCGATAAAGAGAACCACGATCGGCATAAAGTAGCGCATCTGAAAATTCATGCTGCGGGCCAAATCGTCGCCGAAACTCGATGTCCCCGTTTTTTTCTTGATCGGAGGAACGGAGAATTTCATCTGAAAGAAGCTCGAGACTCCCGCGAGAATCGCGAGAATCCAGCTTTTGTTGGTGATATCAATAAGGCCCAGAAACTCCATGTTAATGTTAGCGGGCATTGGAGTAAATGAGTAGAGGAGAGACTCGTTCACAACAGGCAGTCCTCCTTTATAGAACACGAAGTAGAGACCGAAAATAATCGGTATTTGAATGAGTATAACGAAAAAACTCGAAAAGGGATTGACCTTTTTCTCGCGATAGAATTCCATAAGTTTAACCGCCTGTACTTGTTTGTCATCCTTAAACTTGGCCTTGAGCGACTCGATCTCCGGTTCAAACTGTTTCATTTTAAGCTGTGTTTCAACGGCTTTCCTCGAGAGAGGAAAAAGGATGAGCTTTACGATACAGGTGAACAAAATAACGGCAATGCCGGCATCGCCCCACGGCAGAACAGCCAATAAAAAAATTAACCCGTTGTAGAGGGGTTTATAGAAGAGAGCATTATAGAGGGCTTTGAGCATGCCCCCATTCTAGCTTAGTGGCCTTCGCAGTTCAAATATGAACGCTCGGGATCATTCTCCCTCGAGTGCGTTCGGCGGCTCCTGCGGCCGCCTCACTAAACTCGGCTCGCCTCGCAAGCGACCAAGCAGGCTCGCCTGCGAACACTCTCGGGAAAATATTCCTCGCTTTGTTGGAGCGGGGAACTGGTGTATTAGTCGTAGGATAAAAAGTGCTCCGAAAAGTGTCGAACTTCCAAAAGGAAAAACAACTTCCTGATTATAATTTATTCTCTAGAGCCTAAAGCCTAGCACCTATTTTCCTAGCCGAGTGCTCCTGCTTTTTCGAGCAATGTTTTTATTTCTCCGTCGAAATTTTTTAGATCCGCATCTTTATTTTTTTTGAAGAAAAAAATACCGGATATATTTTTTGAAAGGGGGAGGAGCCGGGCGACAGCCGCGTAGCCTTTCCGGCGAAGCTTGTTGCGCTCGACCGCGGTCGGTGCTACTTTTTT
>JAUSIJ010000016.1 GCA_030647855.1 bacterium
AAACGGAGCCAGCGCTCCGTTTTGCTCTGCTCGCCCTTCGAGCTGCCCTAGAGGCAGACCATGCCTCGAAGGGCTGTGCAAGGTCTTTATGAAATTATGTCCTCGCTCTTGTGGATAAAACAGCAAACCCTCCCTGCCTGCCGCAGGCACGCCGTCGCGCTCGCTAGTCTTTTTTAAGCAAAGTCCTCGCTTGGATGGGAAGGAAGCGGCAAGCCCTACGTAAGGCTTTTTTCAAAGTGTCTCGCTTTGGTGGGGAGGAATGGGGGCGATTTTAAAGAAGTAATTCTAATTACCCAAAAATATGCTATAGCATATTTTTGGGTAATTATTAATCCTGAAGTCTGACCAGAGTCCATAATTTTTTCATTCTTATTTTTGAATTCATCGTGTGGTACCCTGTAGAAATGAAGCGATCCGTCTTTTACCTCGTTCTCTTCGGTAACGCTGCTCTTATCTCTTTGTTCTGGTGGCGTGCCTCAAGCCCTTTTTTTGCGGGGGGCCAAGCGACTGAGATTATCATCGCTTTCGGGCGCTTGGCCGGACTGCTTGGGCAGTTTACGCTGCTTGTGCAGCTCATGCTCGTGGGGAGAATTCGTTTTATCGAGCCGCTTTTCGGGCACGACAAGATGAACCGCGTTCATCGCATAATCGGCTACTCCATCCTCGCCCTTTTTCTTTCACACCCGCTTCTTATCATCTGGGGGTACTCGCGATTAAGCGGCCTGACGTTCTGGGCCCAGTTTAAAGCGATTCTTGCTTCCGGTCAGGGAAGAGTCTACGCCTTTGTGGCGCTCCTCCTCTTTGCCGCTATTATAAGCGTTTCTCTCCCGCCGGTTCGACGCAGGCTCCGCTACGAAGTCTGGTACTTTACGCACCTTTTTGTCTATATGGCCCTCGTCCTTGTTTTCATACATCAGCTTTATGGCGAAGATCTTTCGAGCGGACCATTTAGAACATACTGGATTATTTTAAACGGTGGCGTGTTTTCGATATTTATCGTCTTTCGCTTTATTCGGCCTCTTTATCTTTTTGCCAAGCACCGCTTTTACATTGATCGAATCGTACCGGAAACAAAAGATGTAAATTCTGTTTACATCAAAGGGCGCCGGATGAATGAGTTTAAATTTACGGCCGGGCAATTTTCTAATTATATTTTTCTCTCAAAAAAGATGTGGTCCTCGCACCCCTTTTCCTTTTCGATCGCGCCGAATGGCGAGTATCTTCGGATTTCGGCCAAAGCGGTGGGCGACTTTACCTCGAAGATTCGGGATAATCTGAAGCCCGGAACAAAAGTCATTGTTGACGGACCGCTCGGAACATTTACCGAGAAACGGGCGAAGCTCGATAAGTTCCTCTTTATTGCCGGCGGTATTGGTATCACGCCTATACGTTCGATGGTGGAGTCGCTCGCGAGGAAGGGGACCGACATGGTGCTTCTCTACGGCAACAGGGCAGAGCTTGAGACGGCGCTCCTCGGGGAGCTTCGGCCACTGCTCAAACGATTGCATCTCGTGCTTTCGGAGGAAAAAACGAATCAGCACGAGGTGGGATATATTGATGTGGAAAAAATTTCCCGACTGGTGCCTGATTTCCGCGAGCGGGAGATCTATGTCTGCGGACCTCCGCCGATGATGAAAAAATTGATCAGTGCTTTGGAGAACGCCGGTGCCTCCCGTTCGCAGATTCACTACGAGCGCTTTGCATTGGCGTAGAGATCTTCGGGAGGCGCTTGAAAAAAGCATTAAATTAGCGATGAAATAGAACTTGACGCCGAGCGATAATGTCGGGCTTGACTAACCGCACAAGGTTTGCCATGCTTACTAGGTAAGTGTCTCCTTAGAGCTAAGGCTTTAAGTCTTTAGTAATCAAGGAAAGGTGTCGACTTACGGTATTATTAAAGACCTAGCAAGATATGGCAAAGAAACTTTTCGTTGGTGGACTCTCATGGGGTACCACCGAGGAATCATTGCAAGAAGCTTTTGCTAAAGCTGGCGAAGTTGCATCGGTAGCAGTCATCAAAGACCGCATGTCCGGCAAATCGAAGGGATTCGGGTTCGTCGAAATGACGAATGACGATGAGGCGCAAGCCGCCGTCGATATGTGGAATGGTGCGGAGCTTGATGGAAGAAAGCTTACCGTTAACGAGGCACGTCCTCGTGAAGAGCGACCACAGCGCGGAGGCTTCAGAAGCTTCTAAAGCAAAACAAAACACCGCCTCTCGGCGGTGTTTTTGTATGCCGAAATTTTGCCGTATAATAAGTTTCCCATTCCAATGAAATTTAATGTACTACTTTTAGCTAGACATACCGTCGCTCGTGATACCGTGGAGTTTCATTTTGAAAAACCCGCAAATTTTGAATATAAAGCCGGCCAGACGATCGATCTTACCCTCATCAATCCGCCGGAAACAGACGCTGACGGCAATACGCGAACCTACTCTCTTGTCAGTGCTTCCCATGAGCCACATCTTGCTATCGCTACTCGAATGCGCCGCACCGCGTTTAAGCGAGTGCTCGGGGCCATGGAAGCGGGCGGTAAAGTGGAGATTGATGGACCGATGGGGTCATTTACTTTGCACCAAAACATCGCTAGGCCAGCTATTTTCCTTGTCGGCGGCATTGGTATCACACCGTTTTACTCAATGATCAAAGACGCGACCGAGCGCAGCTTGCCCCATGAAATTTATCTATTCTACTCAAACCGAACGCCAGAAGATGGACCATACCTTGAAGAACTTCGAGCGCTTGAGAAAAAGAACTCGCATCTCCATATTGTTTTTACTATGACTAAACTTCCTGAAAGTGTTTCATGGGAAGGGGAGCGTGGTTACATTACAATTGATATGGTCAAAAAATATGTGCCAGATCCTGCCTCGCCTGCCTCGAGTCAAGGCGGGTTATCAAACGCTATTTACTACAGCGCCGGACCGGCAGCGATGGTCTCCGCCATGCGCCGCATGCTAGCTGACGCCGGAATAAGCGATGACGATGTCCGCTCCGAAGACTTTGCCGGGTATTAGCAAGCATCAAGGTTGAACCTTGATGAAATGGCCTGAAATAGGAGTTTTTTCCCAGCGAGGTTCAACCTTGATATTTTGCTGATCGAATATTCATTTGAGGCTTGACAAAATAGATGGACTATGTTAATATAGAAATAGATGATAGAGCGTTCCACTTAGGATTTCCGGATCTTTGAAAGGAGCTTCTATGGGTATTAAGGTCATCCTCTCTATTTCCTGCGGGTTAGTCTTTATTGCCGCATTTATTCCCTACATCAGGGCAATCGTGCGCGAAGAGGCACGCCCGAGGAAAGCAACATGGCTCGTTTGGGCTCTCGGCGACATAATCATCCTTTCAGGCATGCTCACCAAACATACGGTAAGCGGATTGATGGTCGGCGCTGTGATCGGGGCCACTACCACCTTTTTGCTATCGCTTAAGTATGGCGAAACGGGCTGGACAACGCGAGACAAGATTTGCCTTACCCTATCCGGCCTCGCCATCCTGCTTTGGCTTTACTTCGGCGATTCTAATGTGGGTATTGCATTCAGCTTGATTGCCCTTGCGGTTGCCGTGTGGCCGACATACGTCTCAGCCTGGGTAATGCCGGAGAACGAGGACAGAAAGGCGTGGGTGCTGTTTAATGTTTCGAACGTGCTTGCGATTATGGCAATTCCACGCCTCACGTTCGCAGACGTGGCGCCGCCCATCGTGTTCATGGCGATTGATGTGCCGATGCTCTACCTTCTGTTTGTACACCCCTATGTTCAGATCGATGCCAGGCCAAAGGCCGAGCGAATGGCAGGGCGATAGTTTGTTTGTACGCAGTCAAACGCGCAATCCGCCTCCGCCAGTTTGCGGATGGCCGATGGAGCCCGCATTCGAAAGAGTGCGGTTTTTTTATTCCAATTTGCACTTGACAAAAAAGATTAGGTATGATAGGGTGGGATTAGATGGTAGCAATGGGCTGTCAGTTCAGTGCTTAGTCAGAAACGACGAAGCAGATGGTCTTTTGAAAACAACCTCGAAAGGAGAAGAACTCATGGCCGCACTTAAGGATAAGTTTGTCGTGTATGGGAAGCATGCAGAAGTGGTTCGTCGGGAGTTCGGTGGTGTAGTGGTGGGTTCAAGGTTCCGGGAGGATAGTCCTTCGTTTATGGCCAACATCATACTTCCAAACTTTTACCGCCATAACAGCGCCACCGTCGAAAACGCTCCGCTCTACGTTCTGGTGCCAAACTGCGAGATTGATATGGTCTGGCCTCTGAACGTCGGGGACGAGTTCAAGTACGGGGTTTCGTTTGACCCCGAGAAGCAGAAGAAGCTCTCCGAGGCAGTTGGTATCTTCAAGGATACTACCTGTCTCTACATCTGTCTTCACCCTCTCAGCAACGAAGAGGCTATGAGATTACAGATCAATGCTCTTGGCATGTAAATTTCAAAGATCCAAAGTTCCAAGAGCAACACATTTTAACGCGCTAAATCCCCAGCCATTCAAGGTGGGGTTTTTTTTATTTATTTTCTCTACTTGTAACTTTTATCGAGAGTTCTTGGAGTTGTTCAGGTTTGAGCTCGGAAGGTGCGTCCATCATAAGGTCGCGGCCTTCGCCGGTCTTGGGAAAAGCAATTACTTCGCGGATGTTCGGCTCGCCTTGGAGAATCGTTACCAGCCGGTCGAGTCCCCAGGCGATGCCGCCGTGCGGCGGAGCGCCGTACGAGAGCGCTTCGAGCATATGGCCGAAATTCTCTTCGATCGAAGCATCGTCGTAGCCGATTATCTCAAAAACTTTTCGCAGGTGCCCCGGACGGTGGCTCCTAATACTGCCGCCGCCGATCTCAAAGCCATTTAGCGCCACATCGTATTGCGATGTAATAATCTCTCCGATTTTTTCTTTGTTCTCAAGCCATGAGCTGTGCTCTGGGATGGCGGCGGAAAAAGGATTGTGAGTGAAGGTCCATTTGCCGTCATCTGTCTTTTCAAAGAAAGGAAAATCTACAATCCAAACGAAGGCGAGCAAATTTGGATCATTTTTATCGGCCCGCAGATCCGGCCGATCGGTGCCATACTTTTCCATGGCCTCTTTATACGAAAGTCGCTGGAAGGGAATTTCCTGAATTCTTTTTTCGGGAAAAAGTTTTTGGGTGATGCCGATGAGGAGTTCTTCATTGAGCTTGATTACATCTTCTCGCTCGACAAAAGACA
>JAUSIJ010000019.1 GCA_030647855.1 bacterium
TAAATGATCTCTAATGTGGTCTACTGACCATAGACAAAGACAGGAGGTCGCATGACCGGGGTTCTTTGCAATCAGGATTCGTTCACGGAAGATGAGCACTATGCTCTAAAAACGCTCGGTGAAGAGAGATTTATTCCGGCCCAAGCCGTAGTGCTTGCCCGGGGACTATCTCTAACAGCAGACACGAAGGAAATTCGCTATCCGAGGACTCTTCTTTCTCGCTATGCTCGGAGAAACAAACGTGGTGTGGCAGACTGGCGCTTGGTATACACGTGCGGACTCTGCCTTGAGGAGACAGGAGTCGCGGGCCGGCAGATAAGCCAGCACAAGCTAAAAGTAGTTGAGCCCATCCTTTTTGAATTTAGCTCAATTTGTCAGGGCACCGCAGGCTTTGAAGGGGTGTTTCGGATATGTTTCGCGCCGGGCTACTACCTTCTCAACTTCAATCTGCGCCCATATATCAGGAAAAGATGGACCCGGCAGGAGGGCAAAATAAACCGTCATTATCAGGTTTTCGCAAGGCCTTGCGAGGCTCTCGTGGCAGAAGCGCTTGATAATATTTACAAGGTAACCGGTAAACGCGTGCTTGAAAATCGCTTTCACTGGGGCCCGACTGCCGATACAGCCGGTTCCCACTGCTGTGTCGGCTATCAAGGCCGGAAGCTCATTCTCCATTCGCTCTTTGACTTTGCCTATTCAGGTTCGGTGGGGGTGGTTGTCGTCCGACGGCCGTGCCCCCGCGTCGATGAGGAATTGAATTTGTAATCTCGGAAAGCCCTTCTTTGAGGGGCTTTTTTTATTAAAATTTATTACACAAGAGCGAGGTCGAGCGTTTTTCTGTCGAGATCGGCGCTTGTAATTTTGAAACGCACCTTGTCGCCGAGCGAGTATCGCTTGCCCGAACGCTCCCCGACGATAGAATAATTTTTCCCGTCGAGTTCATAGAAGTCATCGGATAGGTCGCGCATGCGCACCATTCCTTCGGATTTTGTTTCCTTTTCTTCGACATATACGCCCCATTCGGTGACACCGGTGATGACGCCCTCGAACTCCTGACCGATGCGTTCTTTCATATACTCGACTTGCTTATAACGAATGGAGGCTCTCTCCGCTTCAGCTACGCGGATCTCCATCTCGGAAGCTTCCACGGCCATTTTTTGATAATGGGAAAGATCTTTCTCATGTACGGGGTTGCCGCCGAGAAATTGTAGAAGCAAGCGGTGAACGAGCAGGTCAGGGTAACGCCTGATCGGCGAGGTAAAGTGGGTATAAAATTTGAACGCCAGCCCATAGTGGCCGATGTTTTTCGTCGAGTAGATGGCTTTGGCCATAGAGCGGATAGCGGCTGTTTTGATAAGGGATTCTTCCGCTCGACCTTCTATATTTTTGAGGACTAGGTTGAGATCCGCGCCCTCTATAGAACCGTCTTTTCCTACATTGATTTCGTGGCCCAAGGCTCGAAGAAACGTCGCAAGATCGGCAATTTTTTCCCGGTCCGGGAGATCATGAATGCGATATATAAAGGGATTAATATTTTTTGAACGGTTTTTGGTATACATGAATTCCGCGACCTCTTTGTTTGCAAGAAGCATAAAATCTTCAACCAATTTGTGAGTGTCGAGCCTTTGTTTCTTCAAGATCCGGATCGGCCGCCCATCGTGGTCAAGTTCAAAGCGTATCTCGTCCTGCTCAAAATCAATTGCTCCTTTTTGAAATTTTTCCTGACGCAACTTCTCGGCCAGCCTATTTAGAACGCGGAGCTCCTCGGCGTACTCTCCTTTTCCGGCAAGGCTTTCATGCGCTTCCTCATATGAGAACCGTTTGTCCGAATTTATGACGGTCTTGCCGAACCAGCGCTCGAGAATTTTGCCGTCCTCGTTCATCGTGAAAACCGCCGAAAAGGCCAGTTTGTCTTCCTTAGGGTTCAAGCTGCAGAGGTTGTTTGATAGTATCTCGGGGAGCATTGGAATGGTTCGATCGACGAGGTAGATCGAAAAATTTCGTTTTCGCGCCTCTTTATCGAGGGCGCTTCCTTCCTTTACGTAATGCGATACGTCGGCAATATGGATACCGATCTCAAACTTATTGTTCGGCAGAGAGCGCACGGAAAGAGCATCGTCGAAATCTTTGGCATCAACGGGATCAATGGTAAATGTCAAGGTCCCGCGAAAATCTTTCCGTGCTGCCAGTTCGTTTTGAGATATTGTGCCCTCGTTTGCGTTAATGTTTTTGGCTTCACGATCCACCGCCTCCGGGTACTCAAGGTCAAAACCCTTCTCGAGCACGATGGAACGGATCTCAGTCTCATGCTCACCACTTTTGCCGATGCGCTCGATTATTTTGCCCTCCGGGTTCTTCTTCGGGTCGTTCCACTTTACTATTTCAACAAGCGCTTTTTCTCCTTCGACTGTTTCTGTGGCCTTTGAATCAAGTATAAAAATATCAACATACATTCGTTTATCATCAGGGGTAATGAATGCATAACCATCTGCCTTTTTCACTATGCCGACGAATCTTTTTTTGGCGCGCTTCAGTACTCTTATGACCTCTCCCGTCTGGCGTTCCTTTTTTCGTTTCGGATGGAGCGCGATCTCGACCTCGTCCCCGTTAAGGGCGGTATTGAGGTTGCCCGCCTCGACCATTATGTCCTCTGTAAATTTTTCAGATCCGACGAAGCCCATGCCGCGGGAGGT
>JAUSIJ010000024.1 GCA_030647855.1 bacterium
GGTCTTGCCCACACCGGTCGGACCAAGGAAGATAAAGGAGCCAATCGGCCTGTTCGGATCGGCAATACCGGCTCGAGAGCGCTTTATCGTATCAGCAATGCGCTGGACCGCCTGGTCTTGGCCAACAATTCGTCTCTTCAAGAAATCCTCCATACGGTTTAGTTTTTCAGCCTCTTCCTCAAGCATCTTCATTACCGGAATGCTGGTCCAGCGAGAAACAATATCAGCAATATCCTGTTCCGTAATTTCCTCTTTGAGGATTCGACGAGAGCTCTGGAGCCTTTTCAAGCGCTTTGTTTTCATCTCAAGATCGCTCTCGAGACTAGGGATCTTGCCGTAGCGGATTTCAGCCGCCCGCGCCAGATCAACTCTCGCTTCGGCGCCCTCGGCCTCCAGACGGAGCGATTCGAGCTCCTTCTTGATGCTTTTTATGTCCGTAAGGATTTGTTTTTCATTTTTCCACTTGAGTTCAAGCTCCGAAGTTTTTTCGCGTAGATCGGCTACTTCCTTCTCGATCTTCTTCACCCGAGCTTTGGCCGTTTTCGAAGTCTCAGCCTCTTTTTTGAGCGCCTCCTTTTCGATTTCGAGCTTCATCACCTTTGCATTGGTCTCTTCAAGGACTGGCGGCATGTTTTCGAGTGCAATCTTTAAGTGCGAAGCGGACTCGTCGATAAGATCGACGGCCTTGTCGGGGAGAAATCGGTCTGTTATATACCGTGAAGAGAGGTTCACGGCCGCCACGATAGCATCATCGGTGATTCGAACACCGTGGTAGAGTTCATACTTTTCTTTGAGTCCGCGAAGAATGGTGACTGCGTCTTCTAGCGACGGCTCGTTGACATAGACAGGCTGAAATCTTCGCGTCAGGGCCGGATCTTTTTCAATATGCTTTTGATATTCCTTAAGAGTTGTCGCGCCGATCGCACGAAGCTCTCCCCGCGAAAGAGCAGGTTTTAACATGTTCGACGCATCAAGCGATCCTTCAGCCGCTCCAGCCCCGACAATGGTATGAATTTCGTCAATAAAGAGAATAATCTTGCCTTCCGAGCGTTCAATCTCTTTAAGAATATTTTTAAGCCGCTCCTCGAATTCACCGCGATACTTCGTGCCGGCAATAAGAGATCCGAGGTCGAGCGAAACAAACTCCTTGTCCTTGAGCGATTCCGGTACGTTACCGCTCGCCATGCGATTGGCAAGCCCTTCAGCAATGGCCGTTTTGCCGACACCGGCTTCACCGATGAGAATCGGATTATTTTTGGTTCGGCGGGAGAGAATCTGAATGATTCGACTGATTTCATTGTCGCGACCGATAACCGGATCCAGTTTATTTTCCGCCGCAAGCTTGGTCAGACTACGAGTATACTTGGCCAGTGATTTGAATTTTTTGGGAGTTCCGACATCGGTAATTTTACCGCTGCGAAGCTCCTCGAGAACCCGGAGAACCGAGCTCTTTTCAATCTTGAAGCGCGCCAAAATTTCGCGGGCCGGACCCGGGATATCGAGGAGAGCGATAAAAAGGTGCTCAGTCGAAACAAACTCGTCATTGAGGCTCTGGGCGATCTTCGAAGAATTTTCAATTGCATGAGCAAGTTCGGGGGTAAGGTAAATTTGGTACGAGGGAGCAATGGTCGAGGTACTTTCGGATCCCTCTATTGATTCGAGCAACGAATCAGTCAAAAGTATTGTGTCTATCTCAAGCTTGTCGAGAATAGAAGCAACCATGCTTTCTTCCTGAAGAATAAGAGCAGTCAAAAGGTGGAGCGAATTGACGTGATTTTGGCCACGCTCAATGGCAAGCTCGTGCGCCTTCCTGATTGCCTCTTTTGCTTTTGTGGTGAAGTGATTAAATGGCAACATTGTATTTATTTATTGTGTCACTATAAATCATTTAAATTATTTGTCAATAGCCGAGCTTATGGCGTCGAAGTAATTCCCTTTTTTGCCAGATTGATGGGAAGATATTGGCTTTTTTCCGCACCCTTTACCCTTATGGCCACGAGCTCGCCCGATAGGTTGAGAAGCGGTCCTCCCGCGAGATCTTCCTTGAGCGTAACGTTGGTCTCTATGCCTGCAAGGTAGAGCGAGGTTGGGTCTGTTTCTTTTTCTTTTTTCTGCTCTTTGGTGATAAGTTCGGTAACATTGCCAATACCCACCGTGCTGCGTTCCCTTCCGCCGAGGGCAATGACGGATTGCCCGAGTCGCAGCGTGTCAGAGTTGCCGAGTGTTACGGGAACAAACGTTTCTTTGGAGTCTTTCTCCTTAATAATCTGGAGCGCGTCGGAATCCTTTACTTTCTCGAGCTTATATTTCTTGCCGTCTGGCAAAGTCCCCTCGTAAATCGCGCCCGTAACAACAAGTGCGGGATCGGTCAGTATAAAACCGGCAGAATCGACGATGACTCCGATGCTCGTAAAATACTGCGCTTCCTCTCCCGTGCCCAATGTCGCGTTGATCCGCACAATGCTTTTGGCATTCTTTTCTACAGCGTCGAGCGTCCGTTCCTCTTCATTGACTACGACGGTTGTTACTTCGCGTATTACTTTGCCGGTATCCACCGGAATGACTTTTTCTATGGTCTTTTCCACCACCCTGTTGATTGTCTGGGTAACTCCGGGCGGCGCTTGATCAAGGAGCGTGACTGTTACAATGCCGGTAGCGATTGAAGTTATGAAGCTTACAAGGAGCGTAAGAAGAATAATCTGGTGCTTATTTAGGTTGTCCATTACCTCAATAATAAAAGGTATTGACCAGATTTTCAAGAGAAGCGATGACTTCCTATCTGCGGGCGCCGAGCGACGCCACTTCCCCTAGCAAGCCGAGAACCGTATCGAGTTCACGCCGAGTCGTCCCCCTGCCCATGGTAAATCGAAGCGAACTCCCCGCGCAGCGACGTCCATTTCCTAAGGAATTAATAACATAAGAAGATGAATTTTCTCCTAAAGTACGGCAAGAACTCGAGGTTGAACAGGCCACCCCTCGGGCATCAAGAAGTAACACGGCGTACTCTCCATCAAGACCTTCGATGCAAATATTAATATTGTTCGGCACGCGCTCGCTCCTGCTTCCGTTGACGATCGCCTTCGGCAAGACCTCGTTTAGGCGGGAGAAAAAATATTCTTGAAGCTTTTTGAGGCGCTTACTTTCTTTTTCGCGCGTCGCAGCCGCTTCTTCGAGCGCCGCTCCCATGCCAACAATGGCCGCCATATTTTCCGTACCGGAGCGAAGCCCTCCTTCCTGTCCACCACCTCGTATGACGGGTTCGAGGGTTATTCCACGACGCTTGTAGAGCATACCGACCCCTTTGGGTCCATATATTTTTGAGCCGTCGAGTGTCATGAGGTCAACGGAGAGCCTCTCAACGTTCACAGGAAGATAATTCGGCGCCTGACTCGCGTCAGTGTGAAAATATGGAAAGCGGCTTTTTTCTTTATCACGATAACTTCGAAGCATTCGCCCGATTTCCTTGATCGGCTGAATTGTGCCGATCTCATTATTGACGTACATCACCGATACGAGAACGGTTTTCGGAGTGAGCGCGCGTCTCACGTTCTCGGGTCTCACAATGCCCTTTTGATCAACCGGAAGGTAGGTAACGCTGCCGCCACTCTGCTCGATATAGCGACAGGCTTCAAGTACGGCAGGATGTTCGATGACAGTTGTGATGAAGTGCGGCGTCTTTTTTCGGGCGGCTTCAAAGGTGCCGAGCAGAGCAAGATTATCCGCCTCTGTCCCGCTGCCGGTAAAAATTATTTCATCGCTTCGGGCACCAAGTACGGAAGCCGCGGTTTTCCGTGCCTCTCTGAGCGCCTCCTTTGCCACTACCCCTTCCTTATAGATGGCTGACGGATTGCCGTAAGAAAGATCAAAAAAGGGTGCCATAACACGGCGCACTCTTGCCGAGAGAGGCGTGGTCGAAGCATGATCGAGGTATATGCGCCTTTTCTCTCTCATCTTTTTCATCTTCTGCATTCTATAGTCGGATACTTCATTTTGCAAAAATCTATTTAATAGGTATAATTTGAGCTTAATAATGAGTTTCGCAGGCACTACAATTGATCCATTGATCGTTATCTCGATATTGGGAGGGCTCGTTATTATATTGCTCTTCTGGGTTATCCGCCTTGAGCTTCGATTAAAAAAGTTTTTGGTAGGACCGAATGCGCGCTCTTTCGAGGATTCGGTAACCAACATCCGAAAAGAGCTCGAGCATTTGGGTGCCTTTCAAAAAGACGCTCTCGGCTACTTTCAGGACGTAGAGAAGAGGCTTCGCAGCGCCATCCAGAGCGTCCATACCGTCCGTTTCAATCCTTTCAAGGGCACCGGATCCGGAGGCAATCAAAGTTTTTCGACGGCGTTCGTCAATGAAGAAGGAAATGGCGTCATCCTCTCAAGCCTCTACTCAAGAGACCGCGTTAGCGTTTTCTCGAAACCCCTCAAGCAATTTGCGTCCGAGCACGAGCTCACAGATGAAGAACAAGAGGTGCTCGTACGAGCCAAAAGCGCCCTCGAATAATACCATGCACTATGCCAGTAAAAACCGAAACATCAACAGTAGCTCTGCGTCCTCCCGTAATTGCGGTCATGGGGCATATTGACCATGGCAAGTCAACACTCCTCGATTACATCCGGAAAGCCAATACCGTAGAGAAGGAAGCCGGCGGCATCACCCAGCATATTTCTGCCTATGAGGTGCTCCATACGAGTTCGAGCGGCGAGAGCCAGCGAATCACTTTTCTTGATACCCCTGGTCACGAAGCCTTTCAGAATCTTCGCGCGCGCGGCGCGACTGTAGCCGATATCGCCATTCTTGTCGTCGCCGCCGATGACGGCGTTAAGCCTCAAACTCTCGAAGCCTATCGAGCCATTAAGGAATCAAATACTCCTTTCGTGGTAGCAATCAACAAGATCGACAAACCGGATGCCGACATCGAGCGCACTAAACAAAGCCTCGCCGAGCACGAAATTTATCTCGAAGGATACGGCGGCAATATTTCCTGGACGGCTATCTCGGCCAAAACCGGCCAGGGCGTGCCCGAGCTCCTCGATCTCCTCGTTTTAGCTTCCGAACTTGAAAATCTGACCGGCGATGCCGTGCTCCCCGCTGACGGAGTGGTTCTTGAGAGCTCGCTTGACGCGAAGCGCGGAATTTCCGCGACCCTTATCATAAAAAATGGCAGGCTCCGCACCGGCTCTTACATAGTGGCGGGCGAGAGCCTGGCGCCCGTCCGACTCATGGAAGATTTTCTCGGCAAAGCGATCAGAGAGGCGACTTTCTCAAGCCCCGTACGCATTATCGGAGGGAATTCGCTGCCTCCGGTGGGCGCTCCCTTTCAGGTATTCGAAAATAAAAAAGAAGCTGAGAGTTTCGCCGGTAGTAAAAAAAGTGACCGGCAAAGCGCGATACCACCAAAGGAAACCGCTTTTATTCCGATCGTCATCAAAGCTGATACAGCCGGATCACTTGAAGCCATTGAACACGAACTTGGCAAAATAAAAAACGAAAGGCTTGTCATTCATCTTTCGAATAAAGGCGTCGGGAGCATTTCAGAAGGCGATGTAAAACTGGTGGCAAATGGCCTGCATTCGGGCATTGTCATAGGCTTTAACGTGAAGATCGACGCCTCCGCGGCTGCACTCGCCCTGCGCGACAGCGTGACCGTAGAAGTTTTCTCAATCATTTACAAACTTTCCGAATGGCTCGAGAATACGCTTAAGGAGAGAACGCCCAAAATTGATGTCGAAGAAGCAACTGGCAGCGCCAAGGTAATAAAAATATTCAGCCAAGTAAAGGATAAGCAGATCATCGGCGGCAAAGTCATTCGCGGATCGCTCTCGGTCGGGCAGATGGTTAAAATAATCCGGCGCGAGTACGTCATCGGCACCGGTAAATTAAAGGGGCTCCAGAGCGCAAAAAAAGATGTTAAGGAAGTACCGGAGAGCAGTGAGTTCGGCGCTCTGGTGCAGTCAGCCTTTCAAATCACGGGCGGCGACGTAATCGAGGCGTTCACGGTAGTCAGAAAATAAATCAGGAAATAAAAATGGGAAGAGTGCGCAATGAAAAAGTGGCAGAGCTCCTGAAGCACCTCGCAGCCGAGTTTCTGCAGAGCGAATCCAATCGCCGATCACTCATTACGGTAACCGGCATTCGGCTTAAAGATGATTTGAGCAAAGCGGCGATCCTTGTTACAGTGTATCCGGCGGAGAAAGAAGAAGCGGCGCTTGATTTTATAAAGCGACGAGTGAGCGATTTAAAAGATTACGTAAAGAAACATTCTCGACTGGGACGCGTTCCGCTCCTTAGCTTTGAAATAGATGCAGGAGAAAAGAATCGACAAAAAATTGATGAACTTTCTCACGAGAAATAGTTAGCGGCGTGGTGGTCCAGTGGTAAGACGAGAGTCTGCAAAACTCTTATACGCGGGTTCGATTCCCGCCCACGCCTCCGCGAATTTTTAAGGAGCCTTTGCGACTATAAAAATTCAGCGTCCCGTCGAAGCTTTCTTCGACCTTCCGTAGCCTTGTGCGGAGGAGGTAGCGTAGGCGGACAATGCCCGGGTGGCGGAACTGGTATACGCGCATGACTTAAAATCATGTCTCGAAAGAGTTGTGGGTTCGATTCCCACCCCGGGCACCACGTTGGAAAAGTCAATGCCTCGCCCCGCCTCAGGGG
>JAUSIJ010000035.1 GCA_030647855.1 bacterium
CGCATCAATGCCTATTGGATGGTATAAAATATTTTCTTCTTTAAAACCGCGCTTCCGCAAAAAATCTTTTTGGGCAAGCGAGGTGCAAACGATAGCGTCTATGTTTCGAATGGCGCGGGTGATAATGAAGTGAAGCAGGCCGCGCTCGTTTCTCTTTAGTGCATTGACGAGCGAAGTGTTGTACATGACGAACTTCGGTCTTTTCCAGCAAAGGAGCCACCTGGCGAGGAAAACGAGCGGCAGACCGGCGCAGATAAAAACGACGTCATACCGGCGAATGGCAAATATGTATGGCACATGGACAAGGTTGAAGTTGACTCGGCGCAACCAATTGGAAATCGGCCACTCAAGAAAGCGAGCGCTTATGCCGAACTCATTCATATAATTGAGACCCAAAAGCTGGGTATCGGGCACGAGCCCCTTTTTGTACTGCTCATAAAAGCTTTTCCGGGTGCCCGCATATAAATACAAGACGCTGGGTTTGGTGGTGTGATCCATTGGCGTTCATTGTATCTATTCTTCCATAAAAGGTAAATATAGGGCCGTTTGCTCTGATTTTGGCTATGCTATAGTATTGACTTGACGATGAAAAAGCTTTTACTAAAGTTTGCGGATAAGGTTGGCTTGACCGCAAAAATACCTCGCAAAGGCATTGCCGATTTTGTCGTGCGGCATCGCACCAGCGGGAAAACTCTCGACATCGGCTCGGGCGGCGGACCATACCGTTCCCATTATCCGAGTCGCGTGAGCATTGATATTGAAGCCTCGCCCGGCGTTGACTATGTGGCGGACGCGCACGACCTTTCTATGTTTAGTGATGATGAATTCGATTGCATTCTCTGCACCGAAGTTCTCGAACACCTCTACGATCCGCAAAAAGCGATCGGCGAGATGCATCGGGTGCTCAAAAAAGGGGGAAAGGTAGTGCTCACCACCCGATTTATTTTTCCGCTCCACAATACGCCGCACGATTACTGGCGCTTCACTCGCTATGGTCTCGAACATTTATTCAGCGAGTTTTCCAGCGTTGAAATAACCGAAGAAACCGGAACGCTAGGGACACTGGCGGTTCTTTATGAACGTCTCGGGTTTCAGACGGTCCTTATGCATCTCAAAATATTGAATATATTTTGGATTACGCTTTCGAAGCTCACGTTTATTTGCCGTTCCTTGATCACGAAAGAATTTGGCGATGTCACCCATGCGCATGAGGAGCGACCGATAATGACGAGCGGTTACTATGTTTATGCGGTTAAGTAAGTTAATTTCTTTGGTGAGCTGGAAAATACGAAATCTAGGATTTCTCCTGTTGTGTTTTTTATACTGGATATTGAGGAGAAGAGCAGATAAAAAAGGACCGCTCAAAAAAATAGTCGTGTTTCAAAACGCTAAGCTTGGAGATATGGTATGCACTACGCCAGTCTTCAGGACTCTTAAAAGAGGTCTGCCGGATATCCACGTCTGCGTGGCTGGTGATTCCGTCAATGGCCTGCTTCTTGAAGAGAATGCGGACGTCGATGAATACTTTGTAGCAGGAAAAAGCCTTTGGAGAACGATCTTTTTTTTGAGGAGGAGGCGCTTTGATGCCGCCTTTCTCGTAGCGCCCAGTCCAGATGTTCTGGCCGCGCTCTATCTTTCGGGAGTTCCGCTTGTTGTTGCTCCGCGACTGGTAGATGGGGGTTCACCATATCAAACCCAGTCGTATCGGATGCTTTTGCGGTTTGTTGTGAGCGTGCCTCATCATATCGGTCGTTATGCTCCCCGAGAATATTTAAGAGTCCTTGAGCCCATCGGCATTGTGAGCGAGGATACGACTAAATATCTCGGGTTCTCGCTTGCGGCTAAAAATCTTGTTTCAGATTTTTTCAAAGACCGCGGAATAGATTACGCTCAATCACTCGTGGTCGGCATTACTCCGTCCGCCGGAAATAAAATGAAGCTCTGGCCGTGCGAGCGGTTTGCCGCTGTGGCAGATTTTTTGTATGACAGGTATTCGGCACATATTATTATTGTCGGAGGTAAAAACGACATAAAGGAAATCCAAGAAATGGTTCAGGCACTTAAACCGGCCACTCCTTATATTGTCGCTCAGGATTTTTCCATTGATGAGTTGAAAGCTCTTGTTTCAAAACTTTCCCTCGTCATCGGGGTTGATACGGGCATCATTTATATAGCCGAAGCTTTTGGAGTGCCGACGATTGATATTGTGGGACCAGTTGATGATGCCGACCAGCCGCCACGAGGGGAAAAACACGCTATTGTCAAAGCTCCACGGATTAAAGCCGCTATGGGCGTAATGAACAACATACCTGTCGATATTAGCGAAATGATACGTCAGAGCGATGATATAACTGTTGCTATGGTATGTAAGGCGATCGAGCCTATGATATCAAAGACGGCCAGCTTCCCCCGGCTTCGCATATGAAGAAAATTCTAATACCCGTTAGCAATAGTTTTTTCGTAAGGAACTTTTTACGGTCAGGCTTTATCCAAAAAATAAGGGATCTTGGGGCGGAGGTTGTATTTCTTTCACCGGCGGATAAAATACCATTTTATATAAGTGAATTTGGGACGGACGTAGTTAAATTTGAGCCTCTTCCCCGTATTACACAGCTCCGATTGGATAATTTTTTCAAACGCCTTGAAGGTTGGAGCATCCATTCCAGGTTTGTATACCTTGCCCATCGGCACTTTCTTGCCCGGGTTGGATCGAGAGATGCTTTTCTCCGGCGAATACTTCTTTTTCCTATCCGTATGACGCTCTGGCGGCTTGGATCATTTGCTCTTTGGCGAGCATGTGTAAGGAAATCATATTCTCTTATTTCTAATCGAACGTGGAGAAAGATTCTACGCCAATATAATCCATCACTTGTTTTCTGCCCGTCTATTAATTTGGGTCAAGAGTGGCAGATTATTAGGGAAGCAAAACGATGTGGCATAAGAACGGTTGGGATGACTGCGAGCTGGGATAACTTTTACTCAAAGACATTCTTGAGAGTTTTTCCGGATTATCTTCTGGTGCAAACGAAATTAATGAGAGATCAGGCAGTGCGGCTGGCGGACTATCCCGCTTCAAAAATTTCCGTTGTGGGGCTGCCGCAGTATGACCGGTATTTTAAAAAAAATGGAATCATTCCCCGCAATCAGTTTATAGTCGGGCTGGGAGGTGATCCCGGTAAAAAATTACTGGTTTTTGCCTGTTCAGGAAAGGTTACCCTCACAGAGGATGTCGAAATGATCGAGCTTCTCCGTCGCTTGATCAAAAATGGAACACTTCCGGCGATGAATGTTCTTGTTCGCCCCCACCCCAAGCGCACCTTTTCGGAAAGTTATATGGAAAAAATCAGGAAGGAATACGGATTTTTGGCTTTAACCCCGGCTCGTAAATTGAATGTGGCCGGTGATCCGTGGGAATTTGATGAGCGAGCAATTTCATTGCTTACCAATAGTCTCGCCCATGCCGATGTTGTTATCAGCACCTGCACCACGCTATTCATCGAGGCTGCAATTTTTGATGCCCCCCTTATCGCTATCGGATTTGATGCCGGGCGGAAACTTAATTA
This sequence comes from bacterium, assembly GCA_030647855.1. GTDB lineage: Bacteria > Patescibacteriota > Minisyncoccia > Phycocordibacterales > JAUSIJ01 > JAUSIJ01. Next base: position 3,564 of record JAUSIJ010000035.1, read on the forward strand.
CTGGAACTCATCACGGCGATTCTTTGAGTGGGAGCATATGGCGGACCTTAAAAGAACGGGAGGGGTCTTTAATGTCACGAGCGAGCGGGAACTGGTAGAAGCGCTGCGGCTGTACCTTAACGACCGAAAACTTCATCATGAAGGTCGAGAAAAGATCGTAGCCGAGCAGGCGGTTTTTACTGATGGCCAATCAGTCTCAAAAACGGTTGATGTATTGCGGTCTGTTTTTTGAAAATTTTGACGATAACCCTACATTCTAATATCCTTAAATTACTAACTGAAAAATGTTAAATGTACTCATCCCTTAAATATTACTACCACATATTGAGACAAACGCTTTCTCTTGCCATGCGAGGAAAAGGAAAAGAATTTCGTCGAACAGAAGCAGTCGTATCGCATGATTACGCCCGTAATTATCTGCGGGAAACAAACGAATCTTTTATGTATAAAGAGGTCCCGGTGATAAAAAACGGGAAGCGCATGCTCTATCCGGTGATCGAGCATAAGCGTTTCCTCCATCAATTGTATGCGGGAAAAATTCGTTCACTCGGGGCAAAAAGTTTACTTGAACTCGGTAGCGGGAGGGGTTTTAACGTATTATCGCTCGCCCTTCTCTGCCCCAATCTCACCATGATCCGGGGGGTGGAGCTTACGAAGGAGGGTGTTGATGTCGCTCGAGAGAATTTAAAAAATCCTCCGATAAAAATCTTGGAACACTTAACCGAGCTCAATGAAACTGAGATGCGCAAACGTCTCAAGGAAATCGACATTGAGTTCGTCCAGGGGACAGCACGATTACTGCCTTTTTACGACGGATCTTTTGACGTTGTAATGTCAAACTCCGTTATTGAGCAGATTCCTAATGATTACGGGGATGTTTTCAAAGAGGCTTACAGAGTAAGTAAGGGTGCGGGAATTTTTGGCGAGCCGTTCAAAGAAGCTCAAGGCAGGGATATTTTTAGGCAGATGTATTTAAAAAATATCGATTATTTCAGGTATTCGTATAAAGTTACAGAAGAAGCGGGTTGGAAAATTTTTGAGTTCGCCATTCCCCCAATTCAGAAATTCCATTTCAATACAGGAGTATTGACCTGCTTGAAATATAGTCCCCTGCGGTAAGTCGTTCGACTCTGAGAGTCTCAGACTCGATGAGCCGCAGGGTAATGAATGAATTCGCTTCGCTCATTCACCCGCGCTCCTCGCTAGCCAAAAGCGGTATTCAACCTATCTTTTGTCTTCGCTCGGACGCTGTGTCTGCAAGCAGCCACGCGCTCCTCGCTAGTCAAAATAAAGAGAAGCGGCCCGGCTCTTATTTTTCATGCTGAAACGGATAAAAATCTCCTCGAACTCCATTCCGAGTTCCTACCGCCAATAAAAATTATTCCTGTCCGATAAGCCAGAATGGCTTTTCGCCTCGGGCAACGCGACGAAAGTTTTCAATTACTCGACCCATCACCATTTCATATGTCTCACGGGTAGAGCCTGCCGTATGAGAAGTCGCCACCACATTGGGTAGCATGAGCAAGGGATCTCCGGGCTCGGTTGGTTCTTTAATAAAAACATCGAGCCCGGCGCCTCCTAATTTTTTTGAACGAAGCGCCTCATACAATGCCGCTTGGTCCACCAGTTGAGCTCGCGAAACATTTATAAGCAGTGAATTTGTTTTCATGAGATTTATTTCGCGGGTGCCGATTATTTTATCCGTTGCTTTATTATGGTGAAGGTGAAGGGTGACTATGTCCGAGGTTGTGAGCAGTGATTCGAGTTCCATAAATGTGGCCCCGTACTCTTTTTCGATTTCGGGTGAAGCACGGCGAGTGTCAAAATAACAAATTTGCGCTTCGAACCCCTTGATTTTTTTTGCCACGAGCTGGCCAATCTTGCCAAAACCGATGATCCCTATCCTTTTTTGATATATAAGGGACATGTCCATGCCGTGATTGCCATTCCATATACCCTCAACGCATCGGTTGTGACTCGTCGGTAATTTTTTGCTGACAGCGAGCATTAAAAGAATAGCGTGCTCTGCTACGGCGCAAGCATTGGCGCCGCCGTTGTTTGCCACAGGGATCTTGTACTTGGTACACGAAGCTACATTGAATTTATCGTAGCCGGAACTCCAAAGCTGCATTAATTTTACATTGGCGGCGCTCCGCAAAACCTCATCGGAAAGAAACCTACCGGGCGCGAATAAGACCACATCCGCCCATGAAAGCTTCTCTTTCCATAACTTCTCTCCCTCTCCGTATGTGATCTCCTGAAGGACAAACTCATTTAAAGGAATGCGTTGCCGCACCAGTCGACGGAGGTCTTCGGGGATGCGTTCCTCGTATACGTAAAGCAAATTGAGCATAATGATATTCAGTGCTAGTATAGTACAAAATGAGCTTAATTTCCAAGGCATTTACTCGATTTGCTCGTGTTTTCTGGCGGCAGATGAGTACTAAACAAAAAGCCAGATTTATTGAAAAAAATCCGCCTATTGGGAAGATCGATTGGGTCAAACATGAAATTCTTTCAAGAGCTTTTTCAAATCAGGAATGGCGCCGTCTTGGAGCGTGCGCTTCCGAACCGGAAACGGTTAAGTGGATAGAAGAAGAGATAAAGGCCGGAGACGTGTTTTACGATATCGGGGCAAGCATCGGGGCCTATTCTCTTATCGCAGCCAAAAATACAAATAGTTCCGTTACGGTGTATGCTTTCGAACCGACCGCGTCTTCCTTTTCTTCGCTCGTCTCAAATATAGCCCTGAATCATTTGGGCGAATGCGTAATTCCCCTCAACATTGCCCTCTCCGATAAAACTCAATTTGTGAGATTTGTTTATGGCAGTCTCGAAGCCGGTGCCACCAAACACCCGGGACTTGCGGGGAAGGGGGAACGTGCGGGGAACGAGGAAGTATTTACGCAGCCTGTTTTTGCCTGGGCCTTGGATGAGTTTATCGAGCGAGCCAGCCTTAAACCTCCTACTCATATTAAGATCGATGTGGACGGATCCGAAATCTTAGTTCTTAGGGGGGCGCTTAAAATTCTCACGAGTATCCGACTTCGCCTTGTCCAAGTGGAAGTGAGAAAAGGAGATGCCGGTACGGAACGGGAAGTGAGAGATATACTCGAAAGCCGCGGTTTTAAACTTGTCGGCAGATTCAGGGACGACACCCATAAGCCGGCAGATCTTTTGTTTAAAAGACAGCAGTGATGATTCAGGAAAAGCAAATAAAGGCAAAAAGAGTCCTTTTTTTTGTGAAATCAATACGATTTTTGCGGTATTTCAAAAGTGTACTGTATGCTCTTTTGAACCGCGGTTTTGAAGTCGTGGTTGTCTTTGACTCTAGTAAAGTTGAGGCGCCTTCGGATGATTCTCTCGTAAAATTTTCAAAACAATTTCATAATTTCAGTTGGAAGAACGGACCGATCAGAAAAGGCATATGGGCAAAGATAATAATTCCTTGCCGCAATATTCAAAATTACCGTTTTTTACTCCTCAAAGACGCTGAGGAGCGGCATTTGAGGCGCATGCGCCAATATATTCCGACGACTCTCAAGAAAATGATTGCTCGCTATAGTTCACTGACTCATCTTATTATTAAGTCAGGCATTGTTGGCAGGTTTTTTAGTTTTGTAGAATATATAACGCTTCCTGCGAAAAATATCACCGATTTCATAAACGAGATTTCGCCTGACGCCGTCTTGGTATCGTATCGAAGTTTCCCTTGCCAATCTCCTGACATTGATTATGTAAAGTCATCCCTTGCACTTCATATACCCACGGTTATCATCACCCCATCGTGGGATCAACCAACGACTAAATCATTTTTCCAGCTTGTGCCGGATAAACTTTTAATGTGGAATGAAGAGCACAAACAGGCGGCATTAAAGTACCACCATATGCCGGAGAAGATAATCTCGACGGTCGGCGCTCCGCAGTTTGATACTTTGTTTGACACTAAGCCAAAGAGGTCTCGTGAAGAATTTTCTAGGCGCTTTGGTTTGAAAGATGATAGCCCCTTTGTGCTCTACATAGTTTCTCAATCAGCCGGTGATCGAAATAAGCTTCTGATAAAAGAAATTGCTGATGCGCTCAAGAACAGTAGCGATCCTCAAATTAATCGGATGAAGCTTCTGGTTCGCGCTTACCCCGGCTACCCGGCTTATTCAGATGTAACTTACCCACATGTCGTAATACTTTCTGCCCCTTACGAGACACGGCAGAGCCTTGATGATGATATGGATTTTTTCGAAGCAGTTTATTATTGCTCGGCCCCGATTGCCCTAGACAGTACGGCGTTTATTGATGCTATTGTCATAGGTCAGCCTTGCATCGTGTATTCCGATCCGAGGTTTATTGATATTCAGAGCGCCGAACATTTTAGAGCACTTAAAGGAAGCGGGGCCTTTTATTCGGCGGGATCGATGGGGGAGCTCGTAGCAATAGTTAAAAAGATAATAAATAATCATGATTCGCTTGGTGAAAAGCGAGTTCAATATTTGGAAAAATTTATTCGTCCTCGCGGAATTGAAAAGAATGTGGGAAATGAGGTGGCGGATGAGATTGAAATGATGCTCAGAGGAGCGTGAATCGTGAAAAAATCCCATCATCAGCTGCTTTGTTAGAAATTTTCTTCGCCCGAATTTTGTTGTGGAATTGAAATGGCTCGATCGTGCAGGTAATCAATGCTCGGTTCTCTGGGGCGTTTTGCGGTGGGGCTCTAAGTGCCGTTTTCTAAGAGTCGGAAGGGTGTGTTTGAAATAATGCTCCGCTTTTTTGAGCCACATCGCGTCGGTCGTCGTGGTGGCGGGGATCTTTGTTTCAAAAGCAGAGAGAAGCCCTTTGCGAGCGAGGCCGCTTAAGAGACCGTCGTGGAGCGAGAAGTTGCCTGGGGGAAGGTTGTTCACAATGACTTTTTTTTGAAATAAACAAAAACCGATATCCTGACCTTGGTAAAATGGATCTTCGGACATAAAGTTGTCATATCGTTCGATAACTCCTTTCTCGTTTATATGGACATTATTTTCCGGACCGTAAATGCCGTCCTTTTTTGCATTTATATAGACCGTCATCAAGGCGGGTAGGCCCACTTTTTGAAACTGTGACAAGTGTAATTCTAAATTAAAAGGCCAGTAGATATCGCATTTGTGGAGCAGGAAAAAATCGTCTATCAGGTGGAGAGAAAGTTCAAGCCGTTTGCCGTGATTTATTTCGGGCGGAAGATAATGGTACATAATTTCCACCCCAAATCTTTCTCCGTTGCCAAAATAGTCGGTGATACTATCCGCGGCATGGCCCGTCAGTATGAGGAATCGCCGTATGCCATTCCTCTTGAAAAGTAAAATGAGATGCTCCAAAAAAGGCTTACCGGCGACATATACCATGCCTTTGTTTTGATTGGCCGTGAAAGGCATAAGCCGTTCACCCTTACCGCCGGCAAGAATCACTGCTTGTTGTACCGACTCTTTCATTGGATTTCTTTGAATATACATCATTCTAGACAGCACGCAATGGTTTTTTGCTCTGTCGCGATTTTCAGTAGGTACGATTTCTTTACTTTTCTTTAAATCGTGTTTTTCTATTAAAAGAAAGGAACTTTATGAATACACCTGCTGTTATAAAACCGATTTATTACATGGCGATTGGGGCTCCTGGTTCAGGAAAGACTTCTGCTATAAACCGGTTTGGTAATCTACGGGTTATTTCTCCAGACTCGATGATTGACGAAAATCCGGAACTTACCCGCGAAAAGGCATATGATTGCGCGTGTGCTGAAATTAAAACTGCGCTTCTGAATGGGGAAAATGTGTTTTATGACAACACAAATGCTTTTCCGGATAGACGGCGGCGCATGCTCTTAGCGGGCAGGCCCTACGCGAGAAGGGTTATTGGTGTATGGGTTGATACGCCGTACGAGATCTGTGTGATGAGGCATAAAGCCTGCAACAGAGAGCGGGAATAGGAGCCAAAAACGGTATTCCGACCATGTCGAGCCTTATGAAGACGTCATACGGCGTTACTGGGATTCTATCGCAAAAAACCCGCCGAACATTGCCGAGGATTTTGATGAAATAATCCGCATCGTACCTGAAGGGGTGTGATGTTAAGGCGCCGTTTATGCGGCGTCTTTTTCTATATATCTAATGGTTTCGGCAAGGTTTCGGGCGATGTAATTTGGTTTTACGTCCGGGTACCGCGCGTCGAGCCGCCTGTGTCCCGGACCGGTTTTAACTAGGATCGTTCTCACGGCGGCACGTTCTCCGGCCAGACAATCAATAATGGAGTCGCCCGCCATAAAACTTTTTTTTGGGTCAATGTTGAATTTCTTTATTGCTTCAAGAATCATTCCCGGTTCCGGTTTTCTGCAGATGCATTTAATTCCGTATACTTTAGATTTGGCGTCAGGATGGTGGGGACAGAAAAAAATATCATCGATTCTCGCGCCTTTTTTGGCCAAGCGGCTAATGAGCAGGGCGTGCAGTTGCCGGACTTTTCCCTCTGTAATGAGTCCGCGTGATATGACCGGCTGGTTCGTGATAATGATAATTAAGAAACCAAGTCGATTTAATTTTCTGATGGCCTCTGTCGCGCCGCGGAGAAGCCGCATTTCATTTGCCCGAGTGAGAAAATCCACATGGTGGATAAGAGTGCCATCGCGGTCAAGAAACACCGCTTTATTTTTTTGATTCATGGTAAAGATAATGTTATATTACCAAAAATATGGCAAGCCGAAATAAAAAACGCATACTTATAACCGGCGCGGAGGGGTACCTTGGCAGCGTCATCGCTCCTTTTTTAATCGAACGCGGATACGAAGTGGTCGGCTTGGACACCGGTTACTTTAAAGACGCGCTGCTCTACGATCTGCCGCCGTATCCAGTTGTTGCAAAAGACGCGCGGGACTTTTCGGCAGAGGATCTCGAAGAGATCGATGTTGTGGTACATCTCGCCGGGATGTCGATTAATGATGCATTTGGGGACCTTTCGGGCGAAAAACTGTATGAGCCGTCACGTCTTTATTCGCGCGCGATAGCCGATCTTTGCAAAAAAAGAGGAGTTAAATTCATTTTTGCATCAAGCTGTTCAATTTATGGCAAATCCGGCGATACCGTTCTTGATGAACGGGCCGCAGTCAACCCGCAGATTGAATACGCAAGAAATAAGCTTTCCATAGAGGAGGATTTGAAGGCTATGGCAGACACCTCGTTTTCCCCGATCGCCCTTCGATTCGCCACAGCCTTCGGCCCATCGCCGAGGATGCGGTTTGATATTGTGGTCAACATGCTTACCGGCATGGCCGTAGCAGAAAATAAGATCGTATTAAACTCTGACGGCGAAGCCTGGCGGCCGAACGTGCATGTGCTCGATATAGCCAAGGCCGTGGAGTGTGCCGTCGAGTCGTCTTATAGCGGCGGTGCCTTACTTGTTCTCAATGTAGGGAGAGATGACAATAATATGAAAATTATTGAAATCGCGCGTATCATTAGCGAGGAGTGCGGCGGGACGCCGATTTCCTTTGAGATATCGGGCAAAAGAGGGGCCAAGAGCGAACTTGTAACGAGCAGCGCCATCCGAGCGGACGGCTCGGACTCAAGGAATTACCGCGTCTCTTTCGGACGCATTAAGGAGCAATTCCCGGATTTTGTATGCCGTTATTCTGTCCGTGAAGGGATAAAAGAAATGATTAAAAAATTTAAAGAAATAAAGCTCACAAATGAACAATTCCAGAACCGCTCTTTTTATAGGATAAAAATTCTTGAGGATCTCTACACGAGGCAGCAGATCGACAGCGATCTCTTTTGGAAACAACACCATGCAGTATAGAACTCTCGGAAAAACGGCCATTGAAGTATCCGTCGTTGGTATTGAAACCCATCAGTGGAGCGGTATGGGCGGGAAATTTTTCGCCCGTGAAGATGTTCAGGCAATTCTTGAGAGAGCGCAAAAATTCGGCATCAATTTCATTGACACGGGCGAGTGCTACTTTTTTCATGCTGCCGAACGCGTTATCGGAGAAGCGCTCGGGTCATCAAGAAAAAAATTCATTATCGCGACGAAATTCGGACATACGAGTGAGCCGGAGCGAACTGCGCGGACGTGGACGGCAGAGGGAATCAAAAAATCATTGGATGATTCTCTCCGGGCGCTCAAAACGGATTATATCGATATTTACGAGCTGCACATTAATTCCGAGGAGGATTTAAACTGTTTTGAAGATACGGTCGGCGAAGTAGCTAAGGCGCTCAAACAGGCGAAAGATGATCGGATCATTCGCTCGATCGGCATTTGTCTCGGCGATAACGAACTTTTCGACAAAAAAGGGAAAATTCTTGAGGTCGCCATACGCGAGGTAGGGGTAGAGTCGGTCGAGGTCGTGTATAACCGCCTCCATCGTGAGGCGGAAACCGGCGTGCTGCCGATGGCGCAAAAATATGGCCTTGGGGTAATTGCCCGGGTACCGCTGGCCAAGGGATACCTCTCGAGCCGCTTCAAGCCTTCCAATAAAAATTATGACGCTCGCCTTGTCGCGGAAGTTGAAAATATCAAGAAGAAGGAAGTGCCGGAGGGCGTTGATATCGCGGAGTGGGCGATCAATTGGTGTATAAAAAACCCCGCGGTGGCGAGCGTTATTCCCGGCTGCAGCGCGCCAGAGCAGCTCGACTCGACCTGCCGAGCCCTTAACCTCTGACTCTAGTGGACAAAAACACCATGGTGAGGAAATGCAGGGTATGCGGAAGCAGAGATGTTCTGCCGTTTCTTGACCTCGGGGACCAGCCGCACGGCGATAGCTATCTTGCCAAAAGCGAGCTTCTTAAAAAAGAGCCATACTATCCGCTTCGCGCCTGCTTTTGCAGTACATGTAGCACGGTCCAGATAGACTACACCGTTCCAAAAGAGATCATGTTTGAGAACTACGTTTACATGTCCGGGACGACAAAAACACTCCGAGCGCATTTTGAAGAAAGTACCGAAAGATTGATCAAACGTTTCGGGCTTAAGGAGGATGATCTTGTGGTTGATATCGGCTCTAATGACGGCACGTGGCTTGAATGTTACCAAGGTTCCGGAATTCGCACGCTCGGCATTGATGGGGCAAAAAATCTTGCGAAAATTGCCAACGAAAAAGGTATCGAGACATGGGATGTTTTTTTCAATAAAAAAATTGCAGACAAGGTTATTGCAAAAAAAGGCGAAGCTAACCTCGTTACCGCCGCTGGAGTATTCTTTCATTTGGAGGAACTGCATTCGGTGACAGAGGGCATCGCGGCGCTTATCGGAGAGCGGGGCGTTTTGTGCGTTCAGGCCATTTATTTGGGGGAGATGCTCCGTATAGGCGCCTTCGATCAGATTTATCACGAACATCTGACATACTGGACGCTTCGTTCAATCGAATATCTGCTCTCGCTCTATAACCTTGAAGTCTTTTCGGTGCAATTGCTGCCGATCCACGGCGGGACCGCAGAATATCTTATTGCCAAGAAGGGAACGCGTCCGGCCGAGGCTTCCGTTGCAGCCATGCGTCGCGATGAGAAAGCACGCGAGCTCGGGGAATTAGAGACCTACGAAGATTTTGCCAAGAGGGTGTGGGAGATAAAGAAGGAGGTGGTATCGGTCTTGAAAAAATTCAAAAGCCAAGGCAGGAAAGTTTTTGCTTTGGGCGCCCCGATCAAAGGTGCCACCCTTCTAAATTCTTTCGGCATCGGCACCGACTTAATCGAGTGCGCCGTTGAGGTGAATCCCTTGAAAATCGGTAAATATATGCCCGGCGTGCGTCTTCCCATCAGAGATGAAGCACAAGCGGGGAGGCCGGACGCTTATTTTGTCCTCGCTTGGAATTTTCTGCCGGAACTTTTGAAAAAAATGAAGAACTATATCGAGGCCGGTGGCGCCTTTATCGTGCCGGTGCCGAAGGTCATAGTAATAGATAAAATAAACTACTCTTCTCACGTATAAAAAAACCGCCCCTACCACCATTTGGTGGAGGACGGTTTGCTCTCAACTGCGCAGGTACTCTGCGGTCAACTCGTGAGTCCACGGCAGGGTGATCGGCCCGCCCTCTAAGAGAGCGAAGGCATACTCCGGTGCTCCCCACATGTTGAGAATGGGGCAGTAGTCGGCGTAGCGAAGAGTTTTGTCAGCCGAAATTCTAATGGAAACGCAGAAGTTCGGCGGATTGCCCTCCGCGCTCATGAATTTCTGATTGCCAAGAGACACAATGTAATTAATCGCATCGGCGAGTGGTAGCGTCATCTCTTTAACGGGTAGCGTTCTTGCGTGGGGGTAGATAATACACTCCCCCGCGCGAGATCCAGCCGCCACGATCTCTAGATCCGTAATGCGGCGTACGAGGGGATTGCTCCTACGAAGAAACGGATCGAGTGGGCGCTCCGCGCGTACTTCCGTAAGGTGCCAGTGGAGGTGAGCGAGATTTTGCCCCGCATGATAGCCAATGTGACAGAAAAGAGCCAACTCTCCGGTGCTGTCCTTGATTAACTCTGTGGCAAACTGGAAAACTTTAAGTATATTTCCGATCCCGCCGAGCGTCTGCATGAATTCGGCTGGCTGGCATATGTTGGGAACGATGAGGTGATGCTGGCGATGGGGGGTGAAAATATTGGGGAAGAGTTTCCATCCCTCCGGTCGGCACGGATGCGGTATTTCCTCGTGGAGCTTCGTGGTGCAGAATGGGCACGTTTCCGGTTGCGGCTGCGGCAAGGGCACTTGCCACGGCCGCGAGAGCTTTAGGGCGTTTCTCGTTCCGCCGCCGGTTATGAAGTTTCGCCCGCCGGGTAATGCTTCGAAGATAACTTCGCTCATGGTGACTCCTTTTGTAAGAACTTTTTGCTTCTGACAAATGTATATTATATTAATCTAGATTTGTCAATGTATTTGACAAAATTGAGAATTTTCGTATTCTTTCTCGAAGAGGCTCTTTTGATTCAAGGAGAAATATCATGAACATTCTTGTAACGGGTGGAACCGGATTTCTCGGCAGGCATCTTGTGCCGTATCTCACGGAGCGGGGAAACAAGGTGACAGTCATCAATTCTCGGAACTGCGACCTTAGGGAAAAGGCAAATCTTCTCAAGTTCGCGCGCGAAAAATATGACAGGATCTACCATCTCGCGGCTTGGACGAAAGCGGGTGATTTCTGCCTTTACCACATGGGGGAGCAGTGGCTCATTAATCAAGAGATCAACACCAATGTTCTGTGGTTTTGGCACGAGTTTCAGAAGGAGGCGCTTATGATCGCCATGGGTACGAGCTGCGCTTATCCCTACGGTGACATGCCGCTTGCGGAGGAAAATTACTTAAAAGGTGAGCCAGATCCCAATCTCTACACGTATGCCATGGGCAAACGGATGCTCTACGCGGGGCTTATGGCTCTCCGCCAGCAATTCGACATGCGATTCCGACATCTTATCCCCTCGACGCTCTACGGTCCCGAGTTTGAGAAAGGAGACAGCCACTTCATTTTCGATCTCATCAAAAAGATTCATGCTGGCAAGACACGCGGTGATGAGGTAGTGCTCTGGGGTACGGGCGAACAAGTGAGGGAGCTTGTCTATGTGGACGATGCCGTCAGGCTCATTGAACTTTCGGCAGAAAGAGGGGCCGATGATCTGCTTCTCAACCTCGGCAGTGGACAAGGATTCACTATCCGAGAGTACGCAGAGATGATCTCTCAGATAATCGGATACGATCCCTCAAGCATTCGCTACGATAGCACGAAGTATTCCGGGAATCCCAAGAGGGTCTTTGATACCACGAAAATCAAAAGACTCTTTCCCGATCTCGAGTTCACTGATATAAGGGCGGGACTTAAAAAAACTATCTCGTTCTATCTCGCGCTGGTATCATAGATATCTTGAACCCCCTGAGTTGCAGTAGGGGGTTTTTTATTATAATCTTGGTGTACTTATGGAAAAGAAAAAGGCGAAAGGGTGGCGGATGAAATTATTTAACCCTTCCTGCAATCTAAACACTGTTAAAGATGGCCGCGGTGCTATTTTTTCTTTTGTGCCGGATACTCCGATCGCCGAGTGGACGCACCAGTTTATTAAGGCAGGGAAAGTGCGCGGTAACCACTGTCACCCTGAATTTGATGAATACATAATGCTTGTTGATGGCGCGGGAGTGGAGGTGGAAAAAGACATAGAAACCGGTGCTGAACAGTTTATTTATATGAACAAAGGGACCTGTATTTTTGTGCCTCGCAGTACTTACCATGTCTTTATGGCTATCACCGACTGTCAATCGGTTTCTTTTCTGACCAAGCGTTGGGATGATTGCAAACAGCCGATCGCGCACGAAGATCTCGGCTTCGGATCAGGGGATCACGGCGACCCCAAGAGCCAATATTTTAAAGAAAGAAACAAAAAAAATTCTCCCTCGGCCTAATATGCCTGTCCGATTTGGCATCATTGGCTGTTCGCGAGTGGCCAAGCGTCGGTTTTTGCCCGCCCTCGCCTCCTCTGGCGCGGCGGAGTTAGTCAATGTGGGGAGCCGAGACCAAGACAAAGCGCGCCGCTACGCGGAGGAATTTAAATCGAAAAGGTGGGGGAGTTATGAGAGTGTTCTCTCCGATAAAGAGGTTGAGGCTGTCTATATCTCGACGCCGCCGCTCTCTCACGCCGAGTGGGTGCTGAAAGCGGCCGCGGCAGGCAAGCATGTTATCTGCGAGAAGCCCGCGTTTCCTCTCTACTCGACCGCGCAAGAAGTAGTAATGGAATGTCTTAATGCCGGCGTTCGGCTTATGGAGAATTATGCCTTTCTCTACCACCCCCAACACGCGGTAGCATACGGTTTGCTCGAAGCAATAGGGGGGTTACAAGGGCTCGAGGCGCAATTTACGTACCCCACTCCTTCGGAGGGAGATATCCGTCTCGACCCTCTCCTTGGCGGCGGCGTCTTTCTTGATTCCTTTGGCTATCTTATTGCTACCGCACTCTACTATTTTGACAAATTACCGGAATCTGTCGTTTGTGAGAGAACATTTGATCTAAAAAAAAATATAGATACGAAAGTTTCAGTGACTCTCTCTTTCGATGACGGGAGAAAGACGGACGGGATGGCGGCCATGGGGGAAGAATATGTTTCTCGGTATATTCTCCTTGGCACGCGCGGGACGATAACGGTTAATAGGGCTTTTTCAGTTGATCCCGAAATGCCAACCGAAGTTGTCGCGAGGGGCGAAAGGGGAGAA
>JAUSIJ010000038.1 GCA_030647855.1 bacterium
TGGGCAGTTTTAGTGGGGCGCTATCCTCCTAAAAAGTAACGGAGGAGTTTATTAAGGTTGGCTAGGCGCGAATGGAAACCGTGCCGATAGTGTAATGGCACAAGCCAGCTTGACTGTGAGGCGTACATGCCGAGCAGGTGCGAAAGCAGAACATAGTGAACCGACGGTCCGCTTTAGACGCGGCCGGAGATTATCGGACAAAAGCTACTCTGGGGATAACAGGCTGGTTCCGCCTAAGAGTCCATATCGACGGCGGAGTTCGGCACCTCGATGTCGGCTCATCTTATCCTGGGGCTGGAGAAGGTCCCAAGGGTTTGGCTGTTCGCCAATTAAAAAGATACGCGAGCTGGGTTCAGACCGTTCAGGCTTTAAGTTTTTAGTCATTAGTTTATAGTTGATAGCAAGTTTTTCTTCGCTAATAACTATGAGCTATAGCCTATTTAACTTGAAATTTGAACAGTCTGAACCCTTACGAGGAATATTAGTGTGAACCACGCACTATCTGTTGATCTCGATCACGGCGGTCGTTCGTAGAAATACGTGCGATAAAAAGTTGACTAATATCGGTGGAGTCCTTCGAAATTAAAAATTTCTCAGGATGATACCTAGGGAACCCATTCGATTGCTACGCAATCTCAGGGCGAGCCTTTGGCTCGTCCCGAGGAACGAAGTGACGAGGGACCCGTAGAGACTACACGTCAACCGTCTTCCTTCATAAGAAATTATGAAAAAGATGAAGCTATAGTCCATGCCCCGAGTAATCGGGAGAAAACATGCGTGAGACAGGTTGGTCTCCTATCTACTGCAGGCGTTGATTCTTGAGGGGAGTTCTGTCTAGTACGAGAGGACCGACAGGAACGGACCTCTGGTGTGTCTGCTGTCCTGCCAAGGGCACCGCAGAGTAGCTAAGTCCGGAATGGATAACCTCTGAAAGCATCTAAGAGGGAAGCCAACCCCAAGATTAGGAATCGTTTGAGACCCCTAGGAGATGACTAGGTGATAGGCGTTAGGTGTACGCACCGTAAGGTGTTGAGCCGAGACGTACTAATCCGTCGATTCCAATTAGGAAATTTATCAATCACAAATATGTTATGTTCTGTTACACGGATTTATCCGTGAATGTTCTAGTCTGGTGGTTTGTCGCGCCTGCCCGCCCACCTTGATCACTGAAAGGTAGCTAATGCTAAAAGTATTAGTGTAAGCTAGCACTTTCTTTAATTGCCGTATTTTGCTCAGTGATAAAGGTGGGCGGGGACAAATCGGGGACATTCCGACTGCGCCCGGTCGCAAGCGCAATGTACATCACAATTAAATATTTTAGTCTGGTGGTTTATCGCGGAGGCAACACCTCTTCCCATTCCGAACAGAGAAGTTAAGCTCCGTTGAGGCGATGATACTCGCTTTGCGGGGAAAGTAGCTAGCCGCCAGTCTAAAGTATTTAATGCTTGCGATGGGGACAGAGAAGTTAAGCTCCGCTGACCCCAATTAGAAAATCTGCGATTTCTAACGGGGCAAGGGCGATTGGAAAGCATGCCCCGTAGTCAGATGCGAAGCATCTGTGGTATGGGGTAGCTAGCTGCCAGTCTAGAGCATTCAGGAAAAAGCCCCTTATATCGGGCGCTTTTTTTATTGACTTGACTTCCTACTCTCCGGTTGTAATATTTCTCGTAGAATCTTTTTGGAGATAGCGTGGAACTTGAGCTCAGCGGTATTATTCTTTTTCTGGCTGGACTTTTGGGAGTTGCTTTGGCAAGTAAACGCAATGATATGAAACGGGCTGTATGGGTGAGTTTTGTTGGACTCATCTTTCTCGTGATCTGGTTCTCGCTTTATCTTGTAAGAATCTTATCCCTACCACCATAACCGGTAGGGATTTTGTATATAGGGAGCCAAATTTGTTATGATTGAAGTAATGGCTTCATGGGCAACGCGCAATAAACTAAAGTACCTCTCCATTCTCCTCGGTTTTTTATTGGTAGTTATCGGTGTACCGCTTTTCTTTATTCTTACGAGCCCTCCTTCGTGCAGCGATGGCAAACGGAACGGCGGTGAAAGTGGAACTGACTGTGGAGGATCCTGCATTAAACTCTGCCCGGCCGAGACACCTGAACCGATAGTACTCTGGCAGCGCTTTTTCAAGGTGGCACCAGGTGTGTACAGTGTGGCGGCCTATGTGGAAAATATTAACTCGTCAGCCGAGGTCAAAAGCGTCGGCTATTCTTTCAAGCTCTATGACAGTAACAACATTCTTGTTACAGAACGAAGGGGCCGCACGTTTATCCCTCCCCACAAAATTTTCACTATTTTTGAAGGCGGCATCGGCACGGAGGAACGTCTTCCGACTCGCGCTATTTTTCAATTTACGGAATCGTTTGACTGGGAGAGAAGCGAGTATATTGATCCGCCGATTGAAATCAAGAACAAGGTCATCCGAAACGAAACAACCGCGCCCCGCGTGGAGGTAACGGTTTATAATCCGACAGTGCGAACGCTTTCGCTCCTTGAAGTAGTGGCGATTGTGTATGACACCAGTGACAACGCGATTGGCGTTTCACGGACGATTATCGACGAGCTCGAAAGCAATGACGAACATACGATCGCCTTTACCTGGCCCGCTCCCTTTGCGGGAGCTGTTGCGCGAGTAGAGATTCTCCATCGGTTGCCGCTATGAATGCTCTCAAGCGAGAAGTGAGGCGCTGGTACTCCGCCGTTTCGATAGATTGGATACTTTTTTTCTCAATACTGCCCATTCTCGGGGCAGGGCTCGTAACCATGAATTCTTTTGTAGGGACGAGCCCTTTTTTCGAGCGTCAGCTTGTGTGGGTGGCTCTATCGCTTATGCTTTTTTTCGCCCTCAGTTTTATTGATTTTAGGTTTTTACGTCGAACAAGCGTACAGGTTGCCCTCTTCCTCATCTCGTCCCTCGTCCTTCTTGCCTTATTTGTTTTCGGCAAGGTAGTGAAGGGCTCGCAGAGCTGGTTTGACTTTGGTTTTTTCTCTTTCCAACCCTCTGATCCCGTAAAATTGGTGGTTATTCTTCTTATGGCAAAATATTTTTCACGGCGCCATATCGAAATAGCCAATATCAGGCACATTCTTGTTTCCGGATTTTACGCGCTCGTTATTTTTCTTCTCGTATTTCTTCAGCCGGATTTCGGCTCGGCGCTCGTTATTTTTCTCATATGGTTAGGTATGGTACTTGTCTCCGGTATCTCGAAAAAGCATCTTTCAGGAGTTTTTCTGGTGGGAGCGGTTGGGTTTCTTCTATTGTGGAGCTTTGTTTTCGCCCCCTATCAGCAGCAGCGCATAATAAGCTTTCTCCATCCTCTCGCTGATATCAGGGGAGCGGGCTACAACGCCTATCAGTCGATGATTGCCGTCGGCTCCGGTCAGATGCTTGGTAAGGGCATTGGCTATGGTACGCAGTCGAAATTAAAATTCTTGCCCGAATATGAGACCGATTTTATTTTTGCAGCCTTTGCCGAGGAGTGGGGATTTGTCGGCATCCTGGGACTTTTTCTTTTTTACGGGATTGTAATATGGCGGATTCTCCACAATGCCCTGCATGGAGCCACTAACTTCGAAATTCTATACGGTTCAGGTTTAGCCATTCTTTTTATGAGTCATTTTATCGTCAATATCGGCATGAATATCGGTCTCTTGCCGGTGACCGGTATTACCGCCCCTTTTATGAGCTATGGGGGGTCTCATCTATTCGCTGAATTTATCGGACTCGGTATTCTCATGGGCATGCGTCGCTATCGTCGGCCAGCGCACAAGGAGGTGGTTGAAAAAGAGATCGTTATTTAATCAATAGCTGAATTTATCTTTAATTTTGAGTAGTACCGCAAACAAAAGAGCTGCTGCCCCACCAGTTTAGATTCCAGGTGGCGCGGCAGTATGAAGGTTGTTTTCCGACTTCATAGTAGGAGCCACTACTATTGTACCAGCCGCCATCATTTACCTTCGGGTAATTGCTTGAATGCTCAAGGCGCATCATAAGGCCGTAAGTCTGATAATTGTCACCGCTGTCAGCGTCGTAATAATAAATATAGTTAGATTGGTTCCCTAGAGGGTCGCGCGGAAGTGGATTAATATACGGGGCAAGATCTATGGTGAGTGTGTTCCAGTTGCTGCTGGTTGTGTAGTGATAATTTCTTGGTGGGTATCTGCCGTTCACGTCGTAATAGAACTCCAATGCGCGGGAGATCTGAGCCATGTCGTGAAGTCTTCGGCTGTCTCTACTTTTGGTCCTTACTGTTTGCACTGAAGCGAGAACGGTTGCAAGAAAAAAACCCATCAGAGCGAGAACGAGAAGAACTTCAATGAGCGTAAAGCCCCGGGTGCGATAGTCGTGTTTCATTTAAAGGTCTTGTTCGAGCGTTGCTTGAGCAGGTTCTACAGTCTTAAAAAAAACTCCCTTTACGATATACACGGTCGCGATTAGCAAAACAATAATAGATATAAGAATGACCGCGTTGGCTTGGGCCATGGTTTTTACGATACCCATCTTTAACAACCATTTTACTAGTTGGGGGGGATCAGTACTGCGCTCGAAATGGCCGTAAAGAATACTACCCTTCTCTTCTTCAAATTCTACGCGAGACATATCTCTATGGTCAGTGGACTAATATACCTCCATTATATACTGCCTTACCATAATCTCGAGCGTAAATTTGCTTGATGCAGAGAAGTATAAATTTTCGGCCAGCGTTTTTCTTTGTTCGGGGCGGTCGATAAGATGCCTGATGGCTTCTCTGATTTCTTTGCTTGATTTGGGATGAACGAGGATGCCGGACTCCATGTCGGTGACAATTTCCGGCAACCCGCCGACATTCGTCGAAATAATGGGAACTTTTGCAAAAGCGGCTTCGAGAGCAACGTAGGG
>JAUSIJ010000039.1 GCA_030647855.1 bacterium
TGGCTCTCAATATGCTCGAGTATGATCCGCGTTTTCCCGAACAGAAGACCTTTGTGGTGAATGAACTGCTCTCGATCTTTGAAAAACTTTTCGATATGAAAGTGGCCGGCGGCCCGATGTTTGAGCAGTATTTCCGAAACTCGGTGCTCCTCGTCATGGAGGACCCGGAAACCGGCAATACTTTGCTTGATGTTTCGCGGGTGCTGGCTGATCGCCAATTTCGGCAGCTCAAATTGTCCCGCTCAAAAAATCCTATCGTCATTCAATACTGGAAGGAAATTGCCGAGAAGGCGGGCGGGGAGGCGACGCTCGCTAACATGGTGCCCTACATCACGAGCAAGTTCGACGCATTTCTGACGAACGACATTATGCGCCCGATAATCGCCCAAGAGCGCTCGTCGTGGAATTTCCGCCAGGTCATGGACGAGCGAAAAATCCTGCTCGTCAATCTGGCTAAAGGTCGGCTCGGCGATCTCAACGCCCATCTTATAGGACTTATCTTGGTCGGCAAAATTCTCATGGCGGCGCTCTCGCGCGTTGGTTCCTCTGATTCGGGAGCTCTCGAATCAGCCGGAGGATTGCCGCCCTTCTATCTCTACCTCGATGAATTTCAGAATATTACGACGAGCTCGATTGCTACCATTCTCTCTGAGGCGCGCAAGTATAAACTTGCCTTGACGGTGGCGCATCAGTTTATCGGCCAGCTTGATGAAAACATAAAAAACGCGGTTTTTGGCAACGTCGGATCGCTCGCTTCCTTCAGAATCGGCGCTGATGATGCGGAATACCTTGGGAAACAGTTTGCGCCCGTCTTTACACCGTCAGACTTGATCAATATTGAAAATCGGCACGCCTACGTTAAACTTCTGGTCAATGGCACACCCTCCACTTCCTTCAGCATGGAAACGGTAGCGCCGCCGAAGGGCAACAGGGAACACATTGCGAAACTCAAAGAGCTATCTGGGCTCAAGTTTGGCAAGCCTCGGGAAGAGATAGAAGCTGGTATAATGGAGCGATATAAGAAACCCGTAACCGGTTAATCGTCTATGGAACATCCGAAGTACGAACGAACCTTAGTGGTAATAAAGCCCGACGGCATCCAGCGCTCGCTTGTCGGAGAGATTGTCGGACGCTATGAAAAAATCGGTCTGAAGCTCGTCGGCATCAAAATATTGGTTCCCGAACCTGCCATGGTTGAGGCTCACTATACGCTCGACCCCTCGTGGCGCCAAAAGACCGGCGAGAAAACCATAAAAGGCTATCGCGACAAGGGTCTCGAACCACCTTCGACAGATCCTCTCCAAATCACGGCTATTTTACTTGAGAAATTGAAGGCTTATCTTTCGAGCGGTCCGGTTATCGCCATGGTCTGGCAGGGGGCGCACGCGGTTGAGATCGTACGAAAGCTCACCGGCGGCACGGAACCGAGAACTTCTGACGTCGGTACCATCCGCGGCGACTTTGTTCTCGACTCCTACCCGATGTCCGACAACGATGGGCGGGCCATCAGAAATCTCATTCACGCTTCAGGCACAGTGGAGGAATCAGAAAAGGAGATTGCACATTGGTTTTCAGAGGACGAACTTATTAATTACAGGCTAGTGCAGGAACAAATTCTCTACGATGTGGATCTCGACGGCATTCTTGAGTAGACCCCCACACCAAGTTTGATTAAGCACGAAGTGGTTGTAGAGTAAAAGCCCTACCACATACTGTTTATCAGTTTGGAATTGTTTGAAATAATTATCGTGCACCGAAGCAACATAATCAAACTTAGTGTAGGGGTAGACCCCCACACCAAGTTTGCCGTAGCTTTTCTGTGCCAATATTGAACGGTCGAAAAAATTTTAAATTGGTTTGTAATCATGTCTATCATTATCAAATGCGAGTCGAAAAGCATTTGGCACAATGGTAAACTTAGTGTAGGGGTAGAGTTAATGTGATCTTAATAAATGCTCTGTTAGGATAGCAAACATATGGAACGCTTTGAATCGCAAAGTCACATAAAACCGGCCGATACGCACCTTGAGATTGATCTTGACGCCGCCGATATCGAAACAACCATCGAGAGTATGGAGGAAAATATTGATGATAAGGAATTACTCGTGTGGGGGACGAAGAAAATCCGCAAGGAAATGAAAAGAATAGAGGAGCTTATGAAAGAAATGGGGGATGAAAGGCTCGCAGCCCTTTATAAAAAACACGAAAGTAGCATTGCGGGTTGGCAAAAACTCCAGGAATACCTAAAAAAGCCCGAAGAAGCGCCGATGGAAGAAGAAGAAGTTCGAGAAGCGCTGGGCGGCCTTCGGGAGGTGGTGATCGAAATTGAAAAGCTATAGCAAATATTCGATGACTTTTACTTCGTGCCGATTTAGCGATATACTAAAAGGGGTTATTTGGAATATTATCTAGATTAATTTATATCAAGGGAGCTCTACATTCTTCCGTGCCTTGGCACGTAAGTGCGGGCACCCACCTGGGTTCATCCTAGGGCAATATTCGCAAATAATCCCACGAAAGCGCCGCCCTTCAGGCGGCTTTTTCGTTGCAGTGTGAACTTGCAGCAAGGTCGAACCTTGCTATTAGAAAAGACTAGCGAGCCCCTCCTTCGAAAGCATTGCGATTTGCTTCCAACGTAGTGAAGCGTTACTTTTGCCTGCCTGCCGGTAGGCAGGCAAAACATTGACTCTTTCATTCAAGCGAGGGTATTGTTTGTGAAAGCCTTGCGCAGGAGCGACGGCGCCGAGCAGGAGAGAATTTTCAGTAGAATTTTACGCGTGCTTTCAAAAACAACACTCGAGCGTCCTTCATGTAAAAATCACCCCCCTCTGCTATTTTAGTAGTAGGCAAAAGCGGTATCTCTGAAAGTTTTGAACTACATCAGGGAATCCGGATACGGTAGCGCCTTGGTGCTGCCGCGAGGATACCCACTTACAACAATGCAGGGATACAATTCACGCTAGCCAACGGACCCACTAGGGGAAACATCCGCAAATATGCGGATGTTTTGGTATAAAAACCTCGATTACACTCGAGCGAATTATCCTGTTTGCAAAAACCCATTATTTTTTTCGACTGAGCGAGACAACCACTTTGAAAAGCCTTTCGGAGGCCGAGCGGGCATGGTTTCCGCCGTAGGCGGGAGAGCGAGGCCGAGAAGAGAAAATTGCCCCGCTGGGGCAATTTATCGTGCTTTTCAAAGTGGTTGTGGAGCGTTACTATGGAGTAATGACAAAAAACGACCGAGGACTTACTCTGAGCGTGTCCCTCCTCTGTCTTCTCTTCCTCACCCATTATGTGGCGATAAAACTCTATTTTTACTGGAGTTTTTGGTGGTTTGATATTCTCATGCATATTTTGTCCGCTATGGCGGTTTCGCTTACCGCTTTTTTTTATCTGCAGGGCAGTAACCGCGTGTTTTCGATCCGGCAGCTCTTCAGCCGTACAATTTTTGCGGTACTCGCGATCTCCGTTCTCTGGGAAATTTACGAATTTTTTGCCGGGGTTACGTTCAGTACCATGGAGATGTACTATCTTGATACTGCAATAGATCTTGTTATGGACATCGTTGGAGGATTTATCGGAATGGCCATAGCCTATGGAGCATCACGAGCCTAATACGAGCATTCTCTCCTTTCATGGAGGCGTCGGCATGGTAACCGGGGCGAATTTTATGCTTAAGAACAGCACACGTACGCTTCTCGTTGATTGCGGACTCATCCAAGGTCCTCATGGAGCGGAAATTCAAAACTGGGAACCGTTCGCTTATGATCCGAAGGCGATAGATACGCTCTTCGTTACGCACTCCCATATTGATCACATCGGGAGAATTCCCAAGCTCGTCCGCGAGGGATTCCGGGGACGGATTGTTTCAACTTTGGAAACTCGTGCTTTAGCGAGCCTCATGCTCGAGGACGCAGAGGCACTCCTTGCCCGCGAAGCAAAGCGCTACGGTAAAGAGCCGCTCTATGAAAAGGAAAACATTGCCGAAGCGCTCTCACTTTGGCAGACCCATCCCTATGGTGAGCGTTATCCTCTTGGCGACGGAGAGAGCGTTACTTTGCGCGACGCGGGTCATATTTTAGGATCAGCCATGATTGAGTACGAGCGGGGCGGTAGAAAAGTGCTCTTTACGGGCGACCTTGGCAACACGCCAACGCCGCTCCTGCGTGATACGGAGAAGATCACCGATATTTCATATCTTGTTATGGAGAGTGTCTACGGCGATACCAATCACGAATCGTCCGAGGAGCGCCGAGCCAAGCTCGAGGCGGTCGTAGAGCGAGCAATCGCACGAGGAGGAGCGCTTATTATTCCAGCCTTCTCCCTTGAGCGCACGCAAGTCATTCTCTATGAGCTCAATAATCTCGTCGAAGAGGGCAAGATTCCCTCGGTGCCGGTTTTTCTCGACTCACCGCTTGCCATACGGATCACCGATGTCTACAAAAATGCAAAAAAACTCTTCAATTCGCATGTGCAGAGCGAAATAAGCGGAGGCGATGATATCTTTAATTTCCCCAAGCTCAAGTTTACGGTGGCGACCGAAGAATCAAAAGACATCGTCCACACTAAAAATCCGAAAATTATCATCGCAGGTTCCGGCATGTCGAACGGCGGACGGATCATCCATCACGAGATCGAATATTTACCGGATCCCCGAAGCACTATTCTCCTTGTCGGCTACCAGTCAATCGGCACGCAGGGCAGAATGATTGCCGATGGGACGAAGGAACTGCGGATCAACGGCCGCGTTATTCGAGTCAACGCTGACGTCGAGATCATTCGTGGTTTTTCCTCGCACAAAGACTCCGACCATCTGATCGAGTTTGTTTCCAATACAAAAAAAACGCTGAAGACTGCCTTTGTTGTCATGGGCGAACCTAAGGCCTCGCTTTTCTTGGTCCAGCGCTTGCGCGACTATCTCGGAGTTACTGCGGTTTATCCGAAGCTTGGAGAATCGGTAGAAATAGCGATTTAATAGAAAAAACCCACGAGATGTAACTCTCGTGGGTTTATGTTACGTGGGTTCCGCTGCTGGTCTGATAGCGCCACAGGGCCAAAACTTGACAATCTCTTCATCACGCCCGATGACATACGATCCCACCGCTATGGCACCAGGGACTTGATAGGAGAGAATAGGCCCTGCGTCCCATCCTCGTATGAGGGCAACGTGCTCTCCTTCGACGAGTGCCGGTACCACAGCTAGCACATCGTAGTACCTGCCGGTCTCAAGCTTGCCCGTGTCTATGGGGTAGCCTTTCCACTCATTTTCTCCACGCGCCATTCCAAGTGTAAAAGCGCATAAAAGGCTTGCAACACATATGAGAGCTATCCAGAAGATGTCCCAAGATGCTATTGCTAGCATGAAGCTGCTCCTTTCATTGTGAGTTACGTCTATTTAGATTATAGATGATAAGAATATACTTGTCAAGTATCAGAAATCGATCCATGAGCATCTAGGTGTTGGTTTAACTTTCAAGAGAGACACTTGTTTTGGAAAGCCTTACGGAGGGCTTGCTTTCCCACTGCAGCGAGGCATTACTTTTGCAAAACATTGCGTAGCCTGCGACTGCATGGTTTTTGCCTTTATTTGCGCCAAAGGCGTCAAGGCAAAAAGTTGCGGGCGGAGCATAGTAAAAGCGCCCGCTGGGGCACTTTTACGTGTTTTGCAAAAGTAATGCCGAGCGCCCTTTAACTGGCGGCCTTCTTAAAAATGCGGCCGAAGGTTTCTGGATGATCCTTAGCGAGTAGCGCGAGCACCTTTCGGTCGAGTTCGATGCCTTTTTTCTTGAGTAGGCCGATGAATTTTGAATAAGAACTGCCGCTTTTCTTTACCTCAGCACTGATGCGTACATTCCAAAGTCTCCGAAAATCATTTTTCTTGTCACGGCGGTGAGCAAAAGCGTACGCACCGGCATGAACGATGGCTTCGTTGGCTTGGCGTTCCTTCGTTGATCTGCCGAAACGATAGCCTTTGGTCTGTCGGAGAATATTTTTTCGCGACTTGAGAGCGTTAACTCCTTTTTTTACTCGTGCCATAGTATTTTTATTTGCTGGTTAAAAATCGTGAAATATCTTTCATCTTCATGTGGTACGTAACGCTTCTTTTACCGGCAAGCTGCTTACGTCGAGATCGTTTGGCATTAAAATGGTTCTTACCAGGCTTACGTCCAACTATCTTACCGTTTTTGGTAACTCGCAACCGCTTCATGTAGGATTTGTTTGTTTTCATCTTTCTAGGCTCTGGGCTCTAGGCGTTAGGCTTTAGATAAGTTTTTCTAATGCCTAGTGCCTAATTCCTAATGCCTCGCTATCTGCCCTTCTCTACAATAACCGTGAGCCCTTTGGGACTTTTTTTCGGCTCGTCGGCTATCTTATATTCAACCGTGATGAGCCGCATGATTCTTTCGAGGCGCTCCTTCAAAAATTTAAAATCAAGATACTTTGACCGGCCCGGCAGAAAGAGATCAATCTTGACCCTGTTTCCATCCTTCAGCCAGTCAGAGGCCTTTTTGGCTTTCAGAGCCATGTCGTGTTCGCCAGTGCCGATCTTTATCTGGACGTTTTTGACCTCGGTAACGTGAGCTTTTGACTTTTGGGCCTTAAGCTTCTTATTTTCAGCATACTGAAATTTACCATAATCCATTATTTTTGCAACCGGCGGCTTGGCATTAGGCGAAATTTCGATAAGATCGAGTCCCTCTTCGTGAGCGCGGTTCAAGGCTTGCGACAAGGGAATAACCCCAAGGTTTTCTCCTTGCGCTCCGATCACCCGGAGTTCGGGGGCGGTGATCCTTTGGTTAATTCGGACTTTGGTAATCAGCGTAGTGGAAAGTTATGAATTGTATAGGCTATATATACCATATGTGCGCTCGGACATCAATTTCAGAAAGACACGCATAAACGGAGCCAGCGCTCCGTTTTGCTCTGCTCGCCCTTCGAGCTGCCCTAGAGGCAGACCATGCCTCGAAGGGCTGTGCAAGGTCTTTCAGAAATTATATCCTCGCTCGGTTGGAGAAGAATGCAAGCAATGAATTTGAAAGCTGGGCTCCCGACGATTTTTCTTGAAGCTAAAGGAAACCGTGCAGAGGCCAGGTTAAAAGTTCAACCGTTTTTTCCCGAAGCGGCCGCCTGCTCCAGTCCTCGAATCGCACCTCGAGAGCGCTCTCGAGGTCTTTTATAAAGTGGTCTCGCAGTTCGCCCGCAAATTTCGGGGAAGCGGCCGTCAAGTTGCCCTCGTAGTTAAGAAGAAAGCTCAAGTTATCGTAATTTAAACTGCCGATGGTAGCCCATTCGTCATCAACCACGATTGTTTTTGTGTGCATCATGCCTTTGCTATAGCGAAAGATCCGAACGCCGGAATCAAGGAGGAGGTGGAAATATGAGGCGCTCGCCCGGTCAACGAAGGGATGATCGGAAGCGCGGGGAATGAGGAGGCGGACATCAATGCCGCGGCGCGCCGCCAGACGCAGCACGCGCAGGCCGCGCGGATCGGGAACGAAATAGGGAGTGGTGAGGTAGATATACCGCTTGGCCTGCCGAAGCTTTCTTATAATCCGCCGATAAAGAAAGCGCTGTCGGGGTAGCGGGGCATTAACGAGAAAGGAGAAGTTTTCTTCGACCACGGGGAAGTTTTTGAAGGCATCCCTTTTTTTACGCAAGCTCGCGTCCCACATGCTGTCGAAAGCGCGAGTCATCTGCCCTACCGCTCGATTGCGGATTGTCACCAGACTGTCACGCCAGGCGTGCATGCTGTCGCGGATCGACACTCCTCCGGTCGTTGCGGTAGTGCCGTCAACGATAAGCATTTTTTTATGATTGCGGAAAAACCACGAGGCGTAATTGTTGATGCGCCACGGATTGATGATATTAAAAAAAAGAATCTGAACGCCGCTCGCGCTCAACGCAGCCGGCCGGGAAGAGTTGAGGAGATTATAGCTCCCCGCCGCGTCGCAGAGCAATCTCACGCGCACTCCTTGGCGCGCTTTTGATTCAAAAAGCTCCATGAAGCGGTTGCCGATCGTATCGTTGTCGAGGATAAACTGTTCGCAGTCGATAGAGATAACAGCACTTTCAATAAGGCCAAGCATTGTCTCCCAACCTTCTTTGACGAACAGATCAAATTTCCACTCGTC
>JAUSIJ010000040.1 GCA_030647855.1 bacterium
TCCCAGATATTAGGGTCCGTTATAAGTTCAGGCTTAGTGCCATATTTTTTTTCGACAGCGGAGCCGGATATGAGTTCCTCAAGCCGCCGAACTTCCCCGTTCTCTTCTATATCGAGAATCTGGTGTCCCGGTTCAAAACCGACGACACTCTCATCTATCTTGCCTTGAACAATACGGGATCCGCCAACGCCGGTGCTCACTGTCAAATACGCCACGACCCCAAAGCCCGAGCCCGCGCCATGCACGGCTTCTCCAAGCGCCACCACGCTCGCGTCATTTTCAAAAGCAATCCTTCCTGAAACCCGGCTAAAAAGCGTGCGCAAGTCCTTCCCGACCCAACCGGCAAGATGAGGAGCACTCTGAAGTCGCTCCTTTGCTGTATCGAGTGTACCGCTCACACCCCCGACAGCTCCGCCAAACTCTTTTCCTTGAGAGAGCTTGGCCATGGCATCGCCAATTACCGTTTGGGCCTTCGTAAATTCCTGCTCTGTCTCAAAAATGAGCGGCTCGCCGAACGATAGACCATCCCTTGCCACCGCCATGCGCGTTTTTGTCGCCCCGATATCGAAAAGAAGAGTCATTTATGTACTTAAAATTTTTCTGGTCTCCTGTTTGTAAAGTTCGACTGAAGGTTGATTGAAGGCGTTGATGCCAAGAAGCTCTCCTAAGAAAATCGTTTCTACCATCTTGTGCTGCATGAAATAGCCGAGCTCCTTTTCACTAACACCGTCAAAGACAAGTTCCATGTGAGGCAGCCCTTTCGAGCGATAGGCCGCTTTCGTTCCCTCGTAGATAGCAGAGAGTACTTCGCCGACCGATTTGCCTGCAACCATCGGCACCGTTGGCAAGTTGAGTTCGCTCGGAATGGTAAGCGCCGCAATCTCCGGCGCCGAAACAAAGGTAGTGATCTTGTCCCGCGGACCGCCAAGATAGAGCTCAACCATGGAGTGCAGATCGTTTGAACCTATGGAAACAGTCGGAGTAATACCGGCGTTAACAATAGAGCCATCATTTGATTTTTCCTTGCCCAAGCTCTCGGCAACGAGCTGGCGGTACCATTTGCCGAGCGACTCAAGCGCGGGATTGAAAAGGAAAAGATCATGGATGCGAATGCCCTTCTCATAAGCTTCATAGAGATAGAGAGCCGACTGCATGGCAAAGTTTTCCGGAAGCTCCGCGATCGAGCTGTTAGAGAAAGCGAGCTTTGCCCCATCCGTAAAAGCCTCGATATCAAAACCTGCCACCGTTAGAGGAAAGAGCCCCACCGGAGAAAAGACCGAAAAACGTCCTCCGACCACTCGCGGTACAGTCAAGATTTTAAAGCCTCGATCTTTGGCGGCCTGCCACAGAGCGGAAGCTTCATCGGTGATAGCCACAACACGGCCGTGAGCGGCCGTACCTAAAGCAGCGAGAGTTAGTTCCGCATTCACTGCCGTTTCAGTAGTTGTTCCGGACTTACTGGCAATTATGATCAAAAGTTCCTCCGGCGAATGACTTTTTAGGAGATTTAAAACCTTGCCTGCATACGTTGCTTGCAACGTATCGAGAAAAATAATTTTTGGAAAATGATTCTCCTCAAGGAGATCGTAATATCCTCGGAGAGCATCGTATACCGCCTTCACGCCAAGATTTGACCCTCCGATGCCGATCAAGATGACGTACTTCTGTTTGGGCGTCGAAAGTTCCTCCCCCAATCGCAACACTTCTTCGCGCATCACTTCGTCAAACGGCAACATAACCGATGCTTCGTGAACTTCATATGTTTTTGAGCGGACAATTTCGGTGAGCTTTTCGATAATAGGAATCAGCCTCACCTTCCCTTCCATCGTGCCTATCCCATCAGAAATCAAAAATTTCATATTTAAAGTATAACAGAGAGAGCGTGTCAGGACTCACTGTTCGGCCCCTCACTCCCCTTTTTGTACACGTGGAGAGGAAGCGACTGCCATGCCTGAATTACAGGAGTGATAAATTTCCATGACGCCATGACTTCGCCGGTACTGGCAAAGAGAGTTTGGTCGCCGTTGACGCAGTCGTGGAGCACTCGTTCATAGGCGTCGGGCAATTTTTGGGCCTCTGTTGAATCGTGGTATTTGAAGGTGAGCTCTTTCGATTCGATGGTGCGGTCAAAGCCCGGTTTTTTGAACCAAAAGAGAACCCGGATGGCTTCGTCTGGTTGAATGCGGAATCTTAGTATATTTTGCTTCCCCGCCCCGTCTTTTTTGAAAAAGATTTTAATCTCTGCCTTGTCCTCGGCGAGCGCCTTTCCACTTTTGAGAATAAAAGGTACATTCTTCCAGCGCTTTGAATCAATAAACACCGTCAGCTCAAAGTATGTTTCTGTTTCAGATTCGGATACCCGAACGTCAGCCGTGTAGCCCTCATACTGGCCGCGTGACGCGTGAGAAGTAATTTTCTGCCAAGTTTTTGGCGAAAGGGCTTCGAGTACCGCTTGCCTCCCTGCTCTGATAGGTTCTGTCTCGAGTGTTAGTGGTACTTCCATACCGACGAGCGCCGCCATTTGAAGCATATGATTTTGTCCGACATCGCGTAGCGCCCCGATCGAGTCATAAAATCCGGCTCTCCCTTCCGCAGTCCCCGTTTCAAAAAGCTCAATCTCGACTTTTTCGATATGATCTTTGTTCCAGAGCGGCATGAACATAGGATTGTACGCTCTGAAAGCGAGGATGTTTTGAAGAGCTTCTTTCGCCAGATAGTGATCGATGCGATAGACCTGCTCTTCGCGGAAAAGCTCCCCGAGCAGACGGTCAAGACGCTCCGCGGTAGCACTATCCTTACCAAAGGGCTTCTCGACCAAGATCCGCGCCCAGCCCTCCGTATCGCTGCATGGCCTCGACAGCTCCGCAGCAGAGATCAGCATGAAAATATCTTCGAATGCGTCCGGCGGTACCGCCAAGTGATAGAGCTTGTTGGCGCACTGACCGTACCTATCTTCAATCGCTTTTATGCGATCGGCCAAGTGCAAAAAAGAGTCCTTGGAATAGTCGCCTTTAAAAAACTCGATATGGCCAAGGAAGTGAGACTTTTCCTCCCCATCGCTAATATTTTTTTCCACTATTGCGGCAAACGACGCCGTATCGAGTTCTTGGCGTGAAAAAGCGAGAATATGGAACTTATCCGGCAAAAGACTCTTGCGATAAAGGTCAAAGAGCGCCGGGAAAAGTTTCCGCTGTGAAAGAGCGCCGGTTGCCCCGAAAATAATGAATGTCGTCGGAATGTTGACCTTCATTAAGCCTCAGTATACCACTTAAAGGCTAAAACTAAGGATTAATCAGGCTCGGTGCCGTATTATCCACACCTACCTACCGCAAGGCATGCCAGAGTGGTATTATTTGGATAGCAAAAGTGTCGATTACAAGCTTAAATTAATCAAACATGGTTAAGACACTCGGTATCATTATCGGTATTGTGTTCTTGGCTGTAGGCATTCTCGGCTACATTCCTAATCCAATAGTTGGAATGGATGCAGGCGACCTCTTTGCCACAGATCAAATGCACAATTTGGTTCACCTTGCCTCAGGTATAATCATACTTTTGGCATCGCTCGGACGGGCAGCGACAGCCGCTACGACCCTCAAGGTCTTCGGCGTCATCTACCTTATCCTGGCGGTCGTTGGCTTCTGGCAGATCGGCTCGGGCACAGGAGTGCTCCTCGGCCTTGTCGAGGTCAACGGCGCTGACAACTGGCTCCACCTCGTGCTCGGTATCGTAATCCTTGCGGCAGGATATGCCAGAAAGGGCGATGCCATGATGGCTCAACCGATGAGCTAGCGCTCTTCGAAGAAGCACTTCAGCAAAAAAACCGCTCCGAAAGGAGTGGTTTTTGTATCCTTAATTATCTATACGTTACGAAGCCTCAGCACTCACAACCTTAAGGTTTCCCAATCCTTTTACTGTAACGTTGTTAGCAAAAGAGAGATCAAAGGATACCTGGACGGTGTTGTCGCCGGAAGGATTAAGATTCACCTCCCCTTTTACAAGATTTCTGTTGATAGAATTTTGATCAATCAATTTACCAGCAAAGTCTTGGACACCCGAGGCTTTGTCAAAAGTATATGTGCCCTTTTTGTAATCCCTAATACCAATTAATCTCACTTCGGCAATATGACCGGCGGCGGTATCTTTCATCACAAGATCATATTGCGGAGAACAGCCGGCCGAACCGCACGGCACACCAGAGGTAATAATCTGGAATTCGCATTGTCCGGGAGAAAACGTTCCCCCGCGTACCTCAAGACTGATATCACAAATAGACCCTGAGGAGGTGTTGCTTGCTGCTTCAGAAGCTGTTGTTTGATCCGGAGCTATATTTGAATCAGGAGCTGAATCTGATAGTTGATTCTTATTTTCTGTGTCTACAGTGCTTTTAGTAACTAAATATAACCCAATACCTGCTGCCAAGAGCGCAAAAAGTACAATGATTACCGGTATCGCGTAACCTTTATTGGCGTTTCTCATATTAATCGGATTCTATCACAGAACAATATTTGATTTAGTGTGGTGTTTGTTTGAAAATTGGATTTTGGCACGCAAACATTGATCCCTCCCCAGTTTTGCTTTTATGGAAGTTTCTTCAGTCCAAAACTGGGGAGGGATTGACTGATTTACTACGATATGATATTTCTTGATCCAGAAGAATTGCACCACAACCAAAGGAGAGTCTGATGTCTCAACTGACTGTTCACGCGGTAGTAGCCAAGCTCTTTGATGAGCTTAAACTGAAATTTCCAAATGCTAAACAGGTTACGCTGAGCGCAAAGCCGCCGGATCGATCAGAATTGCAGGCAATTCCTGAGACGCCTGGCCTTTTGTTATCCGATTGCCATGCCGCGGTTATGGTTACTAAGTCGATCTTCAATTTTCAGATGGCGATCATTACGGCGCCGAACATTGATCCAAGCACCTTTGTGCAAGGTCAATTCGGTGGCACGATGCTACTTGTTATTACGGCAGGCCCATTCCGTACGGAAAAACCAATTTGGGAGATCGGAAAAGGCTACCTATGCCGCGACTACATTAAAATCCAGACCGGAAACGTCACGCTTTCGGCGTTCCTGCCCGCGGTAGAGCTCTGTGGTTTTCTTATCGCTAGACTTTATCAACTAGTGCAAGAAATGAGGCCCAAGAGACAAGAAGTATGGGAACATCAGCTGTGGCCAAATGGTGACTACGATCACCGTCCGGAACACCTACCTCCGCCGGAACAGCAAAAAGGCTGACGCAGATCCGAACCAAGGTTCGGATCTTTTTTTTTATTGAGTAGTCCGAAATAGTACTAGAGCGACAACAATGAGGAGTAACATAAGCCACCCGAGCGTTCCGAAAAGCAAGATAAAGGCGTCGCGCTTGAAACCGGTAATATATAAATGGATCGGCTTTGCTAAAACTAATAGCCCTGTGATCGTCGCAGAAATAATGAAGAGGAGAAGCATGAAGACCGGAATGAGAAGCTCCTCGCTTTCGCCGAATCTATCCCCCGCGTTAGAAAGGAACAAAACGATAAGGAGAACATACGCAAACACGGCGAGCGCGCTCGCAAGACTCCTCATAATGATTGCTTTATTCATAATCTAAGTATACACAACCCCCCATTCGGACGAAGTCCTCAGGCCATTCGGCTCTGAGAGCTTCAGGCTCGAGCGAGATCCCTCAAACCACCCGTTCGCAATCAGCGCATTGCTCAGGGTCCCACAAAAATATATTCGCTGCGCTCATTATTTTTGTGGACCTAGGGGGAATCGCACCCCCGACTCGTCCATGCCATGGACGCGTGTTACTACTATACTATAGGCCCTGTTAATAAAAGTTATATTAGCAAAATTTTCAATAAACCCGAAACACTAAGTTTGGTCAGGTTGCAGCAATATCGCAAAAAAATTGATAGTAGATTGTTTTCTCTATCCTGCGTATGTGTATAGTTAAAGCTCCAATTTAGCAACTCATTGCATGACCAAACTTAGTGTACGGGTAAACAAAATCGGCATTTGCCTGCCGCTTGATCGGAATCACTAGCGCTCGATTTCATAGGCTCCCGCGAGAATCTTACGAATCAGAGGCAGCCTTTTCCCTCTCCAGA
>JAUSIJ010000043.1 GCA_030647855.1 bacterium
GACGACGGTGCCGATGGTATCACAGTAACTCTAATTGAGGAGACAGCAATGCGGATAAATTGGAAGAAGAAACTATGCGACGGTCCGGCAATCGAGTTCGCTATCCTTGTCCTACTTGTGGTGCTTGGTACAGTCTTTGTCTTCAGCGAGATAGTTGGGAGTGCATATGAGATCATGCCTCCACTAGAAAGAGCTGTACCCGCTACTACGGCAGTGGCCGACTGATTTTCCTTAACCCCATTCGAAATCGGATGGGGTTTTTGTTTAGGCAAAATTAATGGAGAGATAGAGTTGAAATGAGAGAAGTGGAAACAAAAATCGCCCTTCCGAGCGATTTTTGTTTCTCTAGAGATTAGGAGAACTGGTGAATTATTTAACCGAATCCTTGAGTGCTTTGGCGGCGCGGAACTTTGGTACTCGCATTGATGGGACCTGAATGGACTCGCCGGTGCGAGGATTTCTCGCTTGCCTAGCTGCACGGGTCTTGGTCGCGAAGATGCCAAGTCCTGCAATCGATACCTCCTCACCCTTCTTGAGTGAGCTGACGATTGAATCCACTACGGTATCAACCGCTTGTTCAGCCTGAACTTTTGTACCCCCTATCTTGGCGTGTACTGCCTCAACTAATCCTGCTTTGTTCATTGTTTTATTAATGGGTTTATAAAAATTCGACCGTCAAGACTGGATTGGCTTTAACTACACCAGTCTTTAGCCTTAATTAAGTATATAATAAGCCACTTATTGCGCAATAGAGCCAATTTTCTAATACAAAAAGAAGTGTATTGTCAAATTAGCGCGCAAATTCAACGACGCGAGACTCGCGAATGACGGTTACCTTGATTTCTCCTGGATATTTAAGCTCGTTTTCCACCCGTGTGGCTATATCCCGAGCCATTTTTTTGGCATCGAGATCGGAGACTTGGTCCGGGTAGACAAAGATGCGGATTTCTCGGCCGGCTTGAAGAGCAAACGATTTTTCAACGCCAGTGAAGGAGTTCGCGATCGCTTCAAGGTCGCCAAGGCGTTTTAGGTAATTCTCAACCGTATCGCGGCGCGCGCCCGGACGGCTACCCGATATAGCATCGGCTACCTGGACGATAATTGACTCGACGGTTTCGTACGGATATTCGCCGTGATGCGCCTGCATGGCTTTTACCACCTCTTCGCTTACGCCAAATTTCTGAAGAATGCGCCGGCCGATCTCTACATGAGTGCCCTGGACTTCGTGATCCACCGCTTTGCCGATATCGTGCAAGAGCGCGCCTGTTTTGGCGACGCTCACATTGACCCCGAGTTCTTCGGCAAGCATGCCGGCAATGTGGGCCATTTCGATAGAATGCTGGAGCACGTTTTGTCCGTAACTCGTGCGGAAGTAGAGGCGGCCGAGAATAGCCACGACCCTTGGGTCGAGATTGAAGACGCCGCATTCATATACTGCCTGTTCGCCCTTTTCCTTGATGATGCGGTTGATCTCTTGTTTGGCCTTTTCCACCGCCTCTTCGATCTTGGCCGGCTGAATGCGGCCGTCGAGGATGAGATTTTCAAGAGCAAACTTGGCCACTTGTCGGCGGACCGGATCAAAGGACGAGATGATGATGGCGCCAGGGGTATCATCAATGATCACTTCCACACCGGTAGCGCGCTCAAAAGCCTTGATGTTGCGGCCTTCCTTGCCGATAATTTTGCCTTTGATTTCGTCAGAGGGAATGGTGACAGTCGTTGAGAGAATGTCGGCCGATACGGAGTTGCCGAGCCGCTGAATAGCGGTGACCAGAATATCCTTTGCCTTGCGTTCAATTTGTTCGGCACCGTAGCGCTCGAGTTTCTGGAGGTGAATGACGAGATCTTCCTCCGATTGTTTTTCTACCAAGGTGAGCAGTTCCTTTTTTGCATCCTCTCGGTCGAGCCCGGAAATTTTTTCAAGCTCTCCTTGCTTTTCAGCCACGAGATTTTCAGCCTTCTCCTTGATGGCCTTGATTTCAGCCACCTTTCCTTTGATGGCTTCGACTTCCTTATCTATATCGAGCTGGCGCTTGTCGAGAAACTCCTCTTTTTTTACGAGACGTTCCTCGGTTTTTTTGGCCTGCTCTTCTTTTTGCTTGATCTCTCCTCGCGACTCTTTCAGGTTTTCGGCTGCTTTTGCCTCGGCTTCGGCGGTGATTTTCTTCACCTCCTCTTTGGCATCAAGCATCATCTGCTTGATCTTGAGCTCAAGTGAGCTCTTGCGTTGCAATGTGATAAGCAGGCGGAGAAGATACCCAAGCACTACTCCGGCGAGCCCCGTAAAGCTCGCGAAGAGCAGTACGAATTTTAATGACATAGCGAATCAGTTTCGCCTCCCTCTCCTGTATTTAGCGGTTAGTCCGGTCGGATGGTATGTGACAATACATACGAATTTAAGAAGTTTTAGCGAAAACAAAAATTAAATAATGGTAATACTTCCATCATAAAAGAACTTTGCTCTATTGTCCAGCTGGGGGTTACTTTCCAGGTCGGCCTCGAGGAATCTATCATTTCACTGCAGGCAGCGTTTTTGACGGCTGGAGAATATCATCAACGATGCCGTATTTTTTCGATTCTTCTGCCGTCATAAAGAAGTCTCGATCCACATCCTTTTCGATCTGGGCGAGAGAGCGCCCGGTGTGTCGCGCTAAGATTTTATTCATCTGCGCCTTGAGTTTCAAAATTTGTCGCGCCGAGATTTCGATGTCGGATGCCTGTCCTTCCGCACCGCCGAGAGGCTGGTGGATCATCACTTCAGAGTTCGGCAGCATGAAACGTTTCCCTTTGGCGCCGGCGGCGAGGAGGACTGATGCCATCGAGGCGGCGATGCCGACGCAGATCGTTGAAACGTCCGCTTTGACTTGCTGCATGGTGTCGTAGATGGCGAGTCCCGAATAGACCACTCCTCCTCCCGAATGAATGTAGAGTTGGATATCTTTTTTTGAATCTTCCGAATCAAGGAAGAGCATCTGGGCAATGACGATATTTGCCGTAATGTCATCAATCGGTCCTCCGAGGAAAATAATTCGCTCTTTTAGAAGCCGCGAGTAAATATCGTAGGCTCGTTCTCCGAACTGCGATTTTTCTATTACTGTTGGTATTAACATATCTTTATTTATTAGTACTTCGCATGATACAACAAAAAAGCCTGGTATACAATTCACTTAACATATATCGAGCACATGAATAATTAGCGGCAATAAAAAATCCGACTTTCCCTTTTCTCTTTCGTCATTAAAAAATATTTTCCTCTCGCAAGATAAAAGCGCCATGAATATTCATGGCGCTTATTTGACTGCCACCAGAGTCAGTCTGGATTTCTTCTCTTCGGTTAGGTGCGCTTCCACGACAAACCCTTTGGAGTGATATTCAAGGTTTGCACAGGGAAGGGGATAGGCAAGCTCCTGACCGTCTATGAAGATATGATGCTCGGATTTGACGACGAGCGTATTTCTTTCAACGCCGGCCGTGATCCACTCGTCGGTTTCCTCAAGCGTATCGCAGAGCACTTCCTCTCCAAAAAGGATTTTTTTTTCTTCACGGAGTGCGATACCGTCGCGAAACGGCTGCCAGTGGGAGTAACCAAGCACTGGTTTCTCCGTGCGGAGCACCTCTTTAGTCTTGCCGGAAAAATCGATAAAAAGAAACTGAGTTTCGATTCTGCCGATGAAACCGCGGGCGACGGGTTTTATTTCGTCGAACGAGTGAACCGAGAGTGGCTTGGCATGAGCGCTCAGGAATCTGCGGCTTTCGAGAAGAAAAAGTCCATTTTCTCCTTCGATGAGAATAGTGCCACTTTGATGTGAAGAGCAGCGCTTGACCGAACCCTTGTGCCGTAAGAGCCGTTTGCCGCCAAAAAAGAAATCATTTCCCATGCGGCTCACGACCGTATTTTTGTAGAAGGGCCAGCACTCCACATACTGTCCTTCGCAAAGAATTTCGCTTCCGTTTAGGCGGAAGGTGTGAGGTTCGGTATAAGCTCTGGTGATTACACCGGCGGGGTGACACTCTCGATAGGAGAAATCGCCGTCACAGAGGTGAAATACGTCACCGGTCGCGGCATCCTTGAGAAGCGTTTGTATAGATCCCACTTTTACGGTTGTCCGAATTCTTCGAGACATGAGACCTCCATTCAAAAAACATCTGCCTCGACACTAACACAAAGAAACAAAAAAGGGGAGCGTTTGCTAAAACAGGTCCCGAGCTCTAGTATGTAGGCATGCGTTTCCACCGCTTCTTCATTCCCCAGCCGATTAGCATAGGAGAATCAGTGGTTATTCGGGATGCAGATTTGTTACACCAATGGCAACGAGTATTTCGCTACCGAAGCGGCAGAGAAGTTATTCTGTTCGATGGCAGTGGTTACGATTATCGGTCGGTGATCGAAAAAATTTCTAAGAGCGAGGCAGAGCTCAAGGTGCTAAAAATGGATAAAGCGGCATCTCCTCTAAAAGCCATTACTCTCTATCTCTCCCTCCTTAAAAAAAATAATTTTGAACTGGTACTTGAGAAGGGTACAGAGATCGGCATCTCCGCTTTTGTTCCAGTCCAGAGTGACAGAAGCGAAAAAAAAGGTTTTAATATTGCGCGTTGTAGGAAAATTATTAAAGAGGCCGCCGAGCAGAGCGGTCGAGGCATTTTACCGGCGCTTAGTGAAAAGGAAGAGCTTTCGACAATCATAGAGCGTGCGGAAATTCCTCTTCTCGCTTTTGACTCCGCGGGAAAAACTTTCGACTCGTCGCAATTCAAAAACTTTGGCGCCCTAGGCGTACTTATCGGACCGGAAGGGGGCTGGAGCGATGGCGAACTCGAGCTATTTAAAAAAAAGAACGTGGAGATCCAATCCTTGGGACCTTTGACGCTTCGTGCTGAGACGGCCGCCATTGTTGGAACTTTTTCTCTGTTAATTGATAAATAATTTTTACTAAAAAAAGTGCAATCCCATGGGCGGATTGCACTTTGTTCCAGTGTTCCATGTTGGAACATACGAAGCTCAGAGAGAGATGAACCGCTTTTCCTCTCGAAAGGATTACAGCATCTAAAAGTCGAGCGCAACTTCTTGAAATTTTTTACAAAAAAACCCTCGGACAAACCGAGGGTTGTGGGTGTTTACACTAACGTGCAAACGGACGACATACTTTCGCTTTGATGTCAGCGAGCCGTAGTCGCACTGTCCGCTTTGCGCGCGGCAGATCGGCCAATCGAGCGGTGAGCGGAAATCCTTCGCAGACCACACCGGTGAAGATTTGGTCATAGCGAGCGAGTTGCCGTTCTTCTCGTGTCTCGATATTTCGCATCTTTTGATCGAGAACCTTTCCTTTAATCGAACCGGCCGCTCGCTTGATGAAGTGGTTCCAGACGAGGGAAAGGACAGCGACAATTATGAGCGCCACGACGAGGACAAAAGCTACGTATCTCATCGGCTCAAAGTGGTAGGCGATAATATCAATGACGGCGATGACTCCAATCACGATCGGGTGCAAGAGGAGCAGGAAACGCGTGCGCGGTTCGCCGCCTTTATTTGTCAGGAAAAAATTATCCCGAGCAAACTCTTCGAAAGTCGCATCCTCGAAATCATATATATCCGAGAGGTGACTGTCTTGATCAAAAACCGCATCCCAGTGCAGACGTACGCCGAGAATTAGAAAGAAGAGAACATAGATTGCCTTAAAGATCCAAAAAAGGGTGAAAACGAATCCCAGTAGCACCGGTGCGAAGCTGTAGGCGACAATTCGGCGGCGTCGATACTCACACTGGTCCCGCGCTTTGTCACCGAAGAAATAATTGACGTATCGCATGTCCCAGGGTTCCTGGGCAAAGAACTCTTTTTCCACGTTCACGTCGAGCTCTGCTCTGTCGTCCAAATGGAAGACCGAAGGCCAGAGAACCCACTGCAGAGTACCATCGCCATATATCTCACATCGCCTGTCGAGCACGGTCTTTCTTACAAGTCTCGTGTACTGAAGATCAACGGGCCAGACAATAGTGGCATGGATGGTATGAGTGCCCGGTTTTTCGAACTGAACATAGGTCATGGCCTCGTCGAGCGGGACAAGTTGTCTTACCATCGCTTCCCGCTTTGACTCGTGGTGCCATGCTGTCAGAAGAAGATAGGGTGTCAGCACCCTTTTTTGCTTGAGCTCTTTTAGAATGTTTTGACTTACACACCAGCGGATAGGCACAGTGGCATCTGATTGCTCCGGATTGTCAATTACAAGACGTAGCATAACTGCTTCCTTTCGGGTTAGAAGTCGGATGTAATGTACAAAACGCTTGTGCTATGATAGCATAGCAACGATCGGTTGTCAACAGAGTGCCTGTTACTCTTGTCCCTCCAAAAGTTCAAAAACTTTTTCGTTGCTAAGGACGCTTTCAATATAGATGCGGGCTCGCTCGGGGTCGGCATCCTTGTAGTGCGAAAGGACATGCTTGACCTCTTCCTCCACCCGTTCCTGTGGTGGTACAATTTTTTCTTCCTTGGCGATTTTATTTAAAATGAGTTGCAGTTTGGCTCTTTTGGTCGCGTCGTCTCGCCACTCTTTGCGTATCTCATCGCCGGTTTTCTTAATGCTTTTTAGATAGTCTTCGAATTTAAGACCTAGCTGCTCGATATCATCGCGGAAGCGGGCGGTCATCTTGTGGAGTTCCGCTTCTACAAGGACAGCCGGTAGGTCGATTTTTGATTGGCCGACAAGCTCCTCGATAAGCGCGAGGCGCTGCTTCTCTTTGGCACGCTGCCCTTTTTCTTTTGCCAGATTTTCTTTTATCTTTGATTTGAGATCGGCCAGATCCTTAAAATCCCCAAGCGTCTTAGCGAGTTCATCCGTTATCACAGGGACCTCTTCTTTTTCAGTACCGGCTTCTTTTGGTTGGCCGACCTCTTTTGCAGAAGGGCTTGCTTGTTTCTGGCGTTTCCGTATTTCTGTAATGACATCGTCGACTTCCTTTTCGGTTACTTCTGAAGGTTCCTCTTTTTTGCTCATGACTTTTTTGGCGAGGGCTTTGTATTCGGGTAAGCCAACCGTCGGCATGACCGCCGTTTGTATCTTGAAACCGAGGGGATTATCTTTTGCGAGCTTAGTAACGGTAACCTGGGGCTTGCCGATGGCGTCGATCCGATTGTCATGGAGTATGTGATAA
Organism: bacterium; assembly: GCA_030647855.1. Lineage (GTDB taxonomy): Bacteria > Patescibacteriota > Minisyncoccia > Phycocordibacterales > JAUSIJ01 > JAUSIJ01. The sequence continues at coordinate 7,144 of JAUSIJ010000043.1, forward strand.
TACGCTTCCGCCAAAGCGATTTCGGCCGCCTCTTCCAGTATGCCCATTTCGCCGATTTTGCCGACGATGATATGTTCGGGGATGTGCCCCTTGCGAAAGCCCGGGATCTCGAGCCGGTCGCCAAGATTTTTCAGTGCTTTCTTCCTGGCGACTTCAACTGACTCGGGTGTCAGTTCTCCTTCAATCTCGACTTCCGAGTTCGGCAGTTCCTTGATAGTGACTTTGGGCTTATCGGTC
>JAUSIJ010000046.1 GCA_030647855.1 bacterium
ATATTACCGATGTCGGCCATCTCACCGCTGACGGCGATCAGGGTGTTGATAAAATCGAGCTCGGCGCCAGGCGCGAGCAGACGACGGCCAGCCAGATTATCGAGCGCTATACGAAAGCTTTCAAGGAAGATCTTGTCTCGCTTGGCATTGCTACGGACAACATTTTGTTCCCAAGGGCAACCCAGCACATCGAAGAGCAAGTCGCACTCATTAAGACGCTCGAAGAAAAAGGCTACGCGTACCGAATTACCGACGGCATATACTTTGATACGGCAAAATTCAAAAATTACGGGGCTCTCGGTCAGATCAAACTAGATGGGCTCGAGGAGGGCGTCCGGGTGGAAGCTAATCCTCTAAAACACGGGCCGTACGACTTTGCTCTTTGGAAATTTACCAAACCGAATGAGAGGCGCCAGCAGGAGTGGGAATCTCCATGGGGACGTGGATTCCCCGGATGGCATATCGAGTGTTCGGCTATGTCCATGAAATATCTCGGCAGGCATTTTGATATTCACACAGGCGGCATTGATCATATCCCCACCCACCACAATAACGAGATTGCCCAGTCAGAAAGCGCTACGGGCGAACCTTTCGTCAATTACTGGTTACATCACGGCTGGGTTCATATCAGCGGTGAAAAAATATCCAAGTCTGTCGGAAACACCATCACTCTCGCTGAACTCGCAAAAAAAGGCTTTTCAGCATTCTCGTATAAGTATTGGATTCTGACTGCCCACCACAGGACCCCGGTCAATTTTACGCTCGAGGCTCTCGAGGGCGCAGAAACCGCCCTCTTTAAGCTCCACCGCTATGTCCGTGAAAGACTCGGCGGTGAAGGCGGCACACCAAACAAGAAATATGTGGCAGATTTCAGGAAATTTATTGAAGATGATCTTGACTCGCCGCGAGCTATTGCTCTTCTCTGGGAGATGCTCAAAGACCCCTCGATCAAGGAAGCCGACAAAAAGGCTACGATCATGGAGTTCGATAAAGTGCTTGATCTAGGCTTCCATCGGCCGAATGAAATCCTCAATGAGATGATCTTCCGCAAGATACCGATCACAGAGTTTCCCCACCGCATTCAGGAGCTCGTTTATGAGCGGGATGCCGCTCGCTTGAAAAAAGACTGGGGGCTCGCCGATAAGATCCGCGAGCAGCTTGAAAAGCTCGGCTACGAAGTTAAGGATTCGCCAGAAGGTACGGAGGTAAGCGAGAGCCCGAGAATCTAGTCTTCAAAAAAAACATCAAAAAATCGCCGTCCCTATGGGTGGCGATTTTATATATCGGACTCACTTCAGACCTTCCCTCACAATATTAAGGATGTCGCGACGAATATTCATCTTGGTCTGAAATTCTGCCGCCAGTTTGCGTAACCGTTTCCGGTCCTCGTCTTGCTTGCAAACGATGACGCAATAGAAGCAAAGTATCGCTCCGAGTCCAGCAAGAACGATAGAGGCGAAACCCGACCAGAAGAGGCCATGAATAGTATCAGCCCAAGCGTTCGCGTCATGAATGGCATAGAGCATGAAGATACAGCCAAGAACCGTTAGACCGCAACCAAGATACACGGCTAGACCGTAGAAAAAATCGCTTCCCTTACGGATTATGTATGAACGCAGTCCGCACATCTAGAGCTCCGGTAGTTCTACGTTCAGACTAGCGCTTTTTCTTATTTTGTCAAAAAGCTTACTCGCTTCGATGAACCAAGCAATGAATGGCCTTATCGCGTTATTGACAAGCACTTGTTATCTGTTTTCCACTGTAAAAATTAGTTGACAAGACTTTTTTATTTGCTAAGGTATACTGCAGATGGAATGAAGTGAATGATTAGTGTCGACCTAAGGCAATCGTCCAGAGGAGGTCGCCCTCAAAAGCGGCGCTAACGGGCGAAAAGTCTAAGAGTGACCATTCGGTCAGAGGTTGTCATCCTAAAAAAGTGACGAACTCCGCAAGGAGGCCTATGATCGAGAGGTTTCTCGGTTAACGCAATCAGTTGCTTTGTTTCTTTCAAAGAGGCCGTGATGGATGCTTTTGTGGCAGCCATTCGGTCTTTTTTTTTACCTAAATTTTCTATTCACAGCATAAGCACAGGTTATCGGCTTTTTGCCTAAGGCTGGCCATCCCAGCCCGTGCTACAATCGTGTCTATGGCTACCACCACGTTCAAGCGATCCATGCGCATTCCCCCTCAAAATATTGAGAGCGAGATGGCTCTGCTTGGCTCAATCATGTTGCGTCCACAGGGCATCTATGAAGTAGTTGACGTTGTCGGCGCAAAATCTTTTTATGCTGAAAAGCACCGCATTATATACGAAGCGATGCTTGATTTGCTTTCCAAAAACCATCCGATTGACCTTCTCTCCCTTTCCTCCAAGCTTCGAGAGAGAAACTCCCTCGAAGCGATCGGCGGCTCAAGCTATCTTACTGAACTTGTAAATGCTGTACCTTCAGCTTCGAATCTGCGCTTCTATGCAGAGATTGTTCAAAAAAAATATTTGATGAGGTCGCTTATTGAGGCTTCAGAGCATATCTCCGGCATGGCATTCGAGGACACCGGGGATATCGAGGAACTCCTTGATCGGGCGGAAAAAAGAATCTTCGACGTGACCAATGCGGGAACATCCCACCGCTTCGTGGAGCTTCGCGAACTTCTCGGCGAAGCCTTTGAGCGTTATGAGCGCCTCCACAACTCCAAGCACGAGCTTCGAGGCGTTCCCACCGGTTTCCCGGAAATTGACCACAAGCTCGCCGGCCTTCAGGAATCGGATCTAATTATCATCGCCGCTCGCCCCTCAATGGGAAAAACCTCGCTCGCGCTCGATATCGTTCGTCATGCCGCCGTTAAGCACAATATACCTGTGGGCGTATTTTCACTCGAGATGAGCGCCCAACAGCTCGTTGACCGTATGCTCGCCGCGGAGTCTCGGGTGGATGCCTGGAAACTGCGCACGGGCAAACTTTCAGCCGATACCGAGTTTAATATGATTCGGGAGGCACTCGACAAGCTCTCCAAAGCGCCTATCTATATTGACGATCAGCCCGGCAATTCGAGCCTCAAAATGCGTTCAGTCGCCCGGCGCCTAAAAAGTGAAAAAGGTCTCGGCCTTATCGTCGTAGACTACTTGCAGCTCATGATCCCCTCAAACGCGCGAAGCAACGACTCTATGGTCCAGCAAGTTACCGAAATTTCTCGCTCCCTCAAGAATCTTGCTCGCGAGCTGAAAGTGCCCGTGGTTGCTCTCTCGCAGCTTTCGCGTGCCGTTGAACAGCGGGGTGGCAAGCCTCGTCTCTCCGATCTTCGGGATTCAGGATCAATCGAGCAGGACGCGGATGTGGTCATGTTCATCCACCGCGACGACAAAACCCGGGAAAATTCGGATCGACCAAACATCGCCGAAATTATGATCGAAAAGCACCGCAACGGCCCGACCGGACGGACAGAACTGTACTTCGACGAACGACGATCAACTTTTTTGAGCATCGACAAAGCTAATTTCGCCGACACTGCAGGAAGCAGCCTCAAGGACGATGACTTCTAACAAAAAAAATAGATCCCGTTAGAGATCTCTAGCGATATACTTTTTGGAGATATGCATTCAAAAAATTGTGTATACTGAACGAGTTATAAAGAAATAAACGGGTTCCATAGGAACCCTATCTCTAACGGGATGGATAGCATCAACAATCTCATTAAGCATTTCAATGATTTCCCCGGCATCGGGCCACGGCAAGCCAAACGTTTTGTCTATTACCTCTTAACTCGCGATAATGCAGGTTTGCGTGAGCTCTCAAGTCTCATTGCCAAACTTAAGCAAAGCGTTGATGTCTGCGAGGAATGTTTTCGATTTTTTCCGCGAGGAGCCAAGAAGACCGAGCTATGCAGTGTATGCGCTGACCCTGGGCGCAACCGGTCGCTTCTTATGATCGTTCCGCGTGACACTGATCTCGAAACAATCGAAAAAAGTGATACGTATCGCGGTACATATTTTGTTCTGGGAGGCTCTATTCCCATTCTCGAAAAAAATCCGGAAGAAAGAGTTCGCCTTGAGCCGCTTCTCACATATTTGAAAAAAAGAGTCGCGGCCAAAAACCCGGAACTCCGCGAGGTCATCCTAGCCATGAATTTCAATCCCGAGGGTGAAAACACGGCAGAGACTCTTGTTGAAATACTACAGCCTGTTATCACCGCCGCCAATATCAAAATCTCAAATTTAGGACGAGGTCTTTCGACCGGCACCGAAATAGAATATACGGACAGCGAAACCCTAAAGAACGCTCTCAAAAACCGCCAATAGATGGCCGCTCGGATTTTACTTGAAAAAGCACGGATAAATTCTTGCTAGAATTTTCCTCGAGCTCACGCCGTCGCGCTCGCTAGTCTTTTTCAAGCAAAATCCTCGCTGTAGTTGGATGAAAAGTGCTTATAATGACCTTGTTGAGGTGTATTTTTGGTATCAGTGATTTATGGACTTGACAAAAAATACGGCTATGCTATGCTTTTGTTAGTTAGTTCTTAGCATTTGTTTTAAGCCGGCCGGTACGGCCTGGCGGAATCTTCAATCCGCCGGGTGAGTGCAGAGTTCGGAGCTTGGCACTTAACATATCGAGGATGGTGGCTAGCCGGATTATGCCACTGACGAGGCCTCGCGAGACTCGTCCGATAAATGGCGAGCCAGTGATGAATGGCTGAAGACCTAGCGCTTCTCCGACCAAAAAATAAGCGCGAAAAGCATCACTTGCTCGCGGTTTCACACCGCGCGGGAGCCCTCATGGCTACCCGCCCGGACTCACAAGGCGCCCTGCACAACCTTCCTAACGGTATAGCAGAGCGCCTTTTTTATATTTTCGTATCAGTGATATTTCGTTGACAATGATTTCGATAATGCTAAGATATTTTTGCTTGCAGAGGCCTTTTTGTGAGTCGACTTGCAAGAAGGAATCATCTGGCAAGTCGGCGAGTCCCGAACCAGATAAGGGATTCGCACAGGCATCGTAGTCGGTGCCGAGAGGCCCAACTACGGTCGGCGCTCGATTCTGGAGATCGAGCGCTTTTTTTATTGACAAATATATTAGCATGTGGTAAATTATTTCTAGTGGTTCCTTTACAGGAGACAACGATGACCCCTCTCTCGCACGCCCTCACCGGCTCCGCGCTAGGCTTCATTACGGGCTGCTCTCTTCCCTTTCGTTATCGCTTACTTCTGGCTTTCGTTGGAGTAGCAAGCGGCATGGCGGCTGACATACCCACCGCATTGCATGTTCTAGCCGACG
>JAUSIJ010000049.1 GCA_030647855.1 bacterium
TAAAAGGTTTTACATTGATTGAATTGCTTGTCGTTGTGGCAATCATCGCTATTCTTTCTGCTGTGGTTATTGCGAATTTAGGCGACGCGCGCAAGCGATCGAGGGACGGTAAGAAAATCGCTGATGTAAAACAAATTCAGCTTGCTCTCGAACTCTACTTCAACAAATATGGGGAATACCCAAAAAATTCTGAAGTAATTACAGATAACAAACTTGTCACCGACGGGTTCCTGCCAAAACTGCCCCAGCCGACGCCGAGTACCAACTATGTCTACGCCGGACTCGGTACTGTTGAGGGGAAGTGCACTAGTTATCATTTGGCAGCTATCCTTGAAATTGCCGGTCAGAGTTCGCTAAACGACGATGTTGACGCGGTATCGACCGGGAGCAATGGCTGTTCAGGGGATGTTGATTTCCATGGAAATGCGACTAATTGTTCTGGTAGCAGCGCTGCTTCAACTGATAGTTGTTACGACGTAAAACCATAACATGACCAAAAAAGGATTTACTCTCATCGAATTGCTAGTCGTTCTTTCGATTATCTCCCTCCTCGCCTCGCTTGTCGTTAACAGTATGAGCGATACAAGAAAGAAGTCTCGGGACGTAAAGAGAATCTCTGACATCCGCTCTCTTGAAAACGCTCTGCATCTCTACCAACTGCAAAACAACATCTTTCCCTCAGCGCTTTCCTCGCTGGCGCCTACCTTTATTAGCGCTATCCCAATTGATCCTGACGGCACAAGCTACCGCTATGCTGCGCTCAGGTTAACCACGAGCGCTCCTTGCAACGGGTATCACCTAGGAACGCGTGCTACAGGCCTCGAGACTTCAAGTGTTGTTCTCAGTACTGACGCTGATGCGACAAGCGCTGGTACGCTCTGCTCCGGCAGTGCGGCAAACTTTGCTGGTACCGATCCAGTTTACGATAAGTACGTAGCACCCTGATGCTCTTCCTCGGAAGTTTTTTTGTCTTTGTCTTTGGACTTATTGTCGGTAGCTTTCTTAACGTCATAGCGCTTCGTTATAACAGCGGCTTGTCTCCTCTAGAAGGCAGGTCCGCCTGTTTCTCTTGTGGAAAAGAGCTGCGCTGGTACGAACTGCTTCCCGTTGTAAGTTTTCTAGTCCAAAAAGGGCGATGTCGCGCATGCGGCAGTAAAATCTCGTGGCAGTATCCGATAGTTGAACTCCTTACTGCTACAGTTTTCTTACTCACGTATCTTAAAGATTTCTCCCCCTTTAATTTTTCTTTTTTCGTTATTATTTTTTCATTGTTAATTGTCATTGGCATATACGATCTTCGCCACAAAATTATTCCTGACGGCTTGGTCTACACCTTTATCGCTCTGTCTTTGGCGAAGTTATTTATGCCGGAGCTCGGTTTTGTAGAAATACCGGATTTCCTTGATCTGGTGGCTGGGCCGTTATTTTTTCTTCCGCTCGGGCTTCTCTGGTTTTTTTCCGGCGGCCGCTGGATCGGCTTCGGCGACGCCAAACTAGCTCTCGGTATCGGCTGGTTTCTTGGCTTTATTTTCGGCCTCTCGGCAGTGGTACTCGCTTTTTGGGTTGGCGCAGCGGTCGGCATTCTTCTGCTTGTTGGTGCGCGCTTACAATCGGTTATGCCCCAAGGTATGCGTTTGTTTTTGGGCACGAGGAACCTTACAATGAAGAGTGAGATACCGTTTGCTCCCTTCCTTATTCTCGGCACGGTCCTGATTTTTTTCTTTCCCACGGATCTCGTTGGCATAGCAGCACTTCTCGAACTTTACCAGCTCTAGGCTCTAAGCCTGAGGCTTAGGCTCTGGGCTCTAGACCTTGGCAGAGGAAGCGGTGAGGCACATTGAACGCCATGAATTTTTTTAAAACAAAGCAACGATCACGAACAAAAGCTCTCCTCGGCTCGTCGAATGAGTCCTCTTTGAATACGTCCAAGGGTTTTACCCTTGTCGAAGCCATGGTTTCGGTCTCGATCTTCGTTATCGTGACCGCCATAATTCTCATCAATCACCGTAAGTTTAACAGCGATATCCTCCTTACAAGCCTTGCCTATGAGATGGCGCTTTCCATTCGGGAAGCCCAAGTCTACGGCATCAGCGTAAGAGGAGAGGTGGTTGATACAAGCGCCAAGCAATTTGATATTGGCTACGGTGTTCACTTCGATAGAACCAATCTCAACTCATATACTTTATTTGCAGATAGTTCAATAAACGGGAATTTCAATATTTATGATGACAACACTGTTGACACCGATGTCCAAATTTTCACATTAAAGCGCGGTAATAAGATAAAAAAATTTTGTGGATATGTTGCGGGGAGTACTGACACACGCTGCAGTGATGGGTCGGGCACCGACACCACCCCACTTAATTCCCTCGACATAGCATTCAAGCGTCCTGATCCTGAAGCGATCATCGGCGATATTGCGTATGGCGCCAGAGAGTATCACCGAGCGATTATTTATATCGAATCGCCCCAATTGGAGGAGCGTAAAATTACGATCGAGAGCACCGGTCAAATTTCCACACAGCAATGAAAAAAGGCTTTACACTGATAGAAATAATGGTTTCAGTCTCGATTTTTGCCATTGTCATGGCGGTCAGTACCGCTTCTATTCTCGGCATTATTGACGCCAACTACAAAGCCCAAGCGCTCAAGTCGGTGATGGACAACCTTAATCTTGCTCTCGAAGAGATGAGCAGGCAAATCGGTGACGGCATTACCTATCATTGCGGCGTCGGCGATTATACGACGGTGCAAGATTGCAGTCTTGAGCCGCTAAATCAAATCGCTTTCGAGCCACGGCACGGGAGTCCTAGTTCTCCGTCAGACCAAGTCATTTATAGACGAAATTATGACGGGTCCGGCCGAGGATATATAGAGAAATCATTTGATGCCGGCGGAACTTTTTTTCCAATCACTGCTCCGGAAATTGATATCAAAACGTTGAAGTTTTATGTTCATGGTTCAGATTTGACCGATGCAAAGCAGCCGCGGGTCTTTATGATTGTTGATGGCACAGCTTCGATCAAGGACAAGGTGAAAACTGAATTCTTTATTCAGACTAGTGTTTCGCAATCCTATATTGATGGATAGAGAAAAAGAAAAATGAAAAGATAAAAATGATTTTGGAAAAATTTAAAAAGAAAAAGTGTAATTAAATGGAGAAAGAAAAATTAAAAATTAAAT
>JAUSIJ010000056.1 GCA_030647855.1 bacterium
TGCTTTTTCTCGACGAGTTCCCCGAATTCGAGCGGCGGGTGATTGAAACGCTCCGCCAGCCGCTTGAGGAACGAGTCGTGAGCATCTCGCGCGCCAAAGGCAGTGCGGAATTTCCAGCCGATTTTATTCTAATCGCCGCCATGAATCCGTGCCCGTGCGGTAATTTCAATATTAAAGGCAAAGACTGCCGCTGCACGCCGATCGAGATCGCCCGATACCAAAAAAAGATTTCAGGGCCGATTATTGACCGCATTGATCTCTGGCTCGAGGTCGGCCAGATCGATCACGAAAAACTGGCGCGCAAAGACAGAGGAGAGCCGACCGCCGCTATCCAAGAGCGAGTCCACGCGGCACGGGAACGGCAAGCACAGCGCTTCTTCAAGCACAAGCGCGGCATCAAGCGAAATAGCCAGATGAACGCTCGCGACATCGAGCACCTGATCGAGCTTAACCAAGAAACGCAGGAAGCTCTTACCGCCGCCGCAAAGAAACTTGATCTCTCGGCCCGGGCATACCATCGCGTCATAAAATTGGCGAGAACTATCGCCGATCTTGAGGGAGACGCGCACGTCAAGCTCCCTCATCTCCTCGAAGCGCTTCAATATCGACCGAAACTAGGCTCTAGCTATTAGGCGTTACCCGCCTGCCGGCAGGCAAGGGCTCTGGAAAATTGAGCGCCATCAAGGCTGAACCTTGATAAGGATCAATACTTTTTTACTAGCGCCTGGTCACTTGGAAGCTTCGCTTCCAAGTAGTGTTGACAGCGTCAGACATAAAATGTAAATTCCAGACAGACTTTCGAATGGAGACCTCATGACAAAGGCAGAGATCATCGAATCTATTGCCTACGCGCCAGTTGCCGACGCCACCTTAAGAGAAGTCACCGACCCCCTGACTGGGGTAACGATCTCGTCGTTTGGCCCTGGGGAGATGGAGGGCCTCAAAGTTGTCACAGCAAGGATCTTCGCAGAAGTTCTCGTTCAAGAAGTTCGAGACCTCGCAGATGATCCGAGCCCGGAACTCTTCAAACGCCTTCATGAAAAGATCCTCTGGTTCAACGAGCAACAGATAAGTGGCGCAACCTTTGTTGATATTGGGGAAGACGTTCGTCGTGATCACCGCCTCATGATTAAACGCCTTCGAGCCATAAGCCGGGAGCTTGGTATTTCCTACCAAGAACCAGATGACCCGCTTCTCGGGTAAGTCTCCAAAAACCAGCCGGTCGTTTATCGCCCAGCTGGTTTTTTTATCAATACTGTCAAGGTTCAACCTTGACAGAGCTTTAACTTGGAAGCTTCGCTTCCAAGTTAGCTAACCTAGAACCTAAAAAGGATTGCGGGCGCCACGAACTTCGAAGTGGAGATGCGGGCCGGTTGATTTGCCGGTGTTGCCGACGTAGCCGATAACCTGACCCTGCACCACCTGTTGGCCGGGCACCACGATATTTTTAGAATTATGAGCGTAGAGGGTCTGCGTTCCATTCGCATGTGAAATTACAATATACAAACCATAACCGCCGTTCCAGCCTGAACCTCTGCTGACAATTACATGACCGGCTGCTGAAGCGAGCACCGGCGTGCCTGCCGAAGTGCCGATATCAATACCATTGTAGCCGTGAATGCCTTGAGTCTTAACTCCTCCGGAGATCGGCCTTAAGTAGTAGCCGATATAGTTGGTCAGATTGGTGGCCACTTTAGGAGTGGTACGCGGAGCACTTGATTCGATATGGCCGTCGCCGTCGGGAACGATAATAACATCGCCGATTGCCAACTTGGCATCGATGGTTACGTCATTGAACTGGGCAATTTCATCTATATCCGCCTTATACTTGGTAGCTATCCCCTTCAAGGTGTCGCCTAACTTCACCGTATGCTGCACACCGGAAACTGGAAGAATTACGAGCGTCTGGCCTTCGCGAATCGTCGCGCCCCGGAGATCGTTCGCCCATATAATGGTGTTGCGACTAACGCCGAACATTTCGGCAATCTGCGAAAGAGAATCGCCGGCACGAACAACATAGATGCTTATGACATCGGTCGGTTTTTTTACTTCAACGTCCGCAATACTGCCGGCCGGACCGGTTTCCGAAAGAAGAGCGGTACCATTAACAATAGTTATTTCGCCGCCCCCCTTTGAAGGGTTAGGATCAACGTTCAAAGCCGCCTGAAGCAAGTTCATCGTCTGGGAGTTTGGAGCCAGCGATGGGGTAACTTCATCTCTGCTGAAAAGATCCGAGACGAAGGAGAAAAAACCTGCGGAGGCGCTAAGAGGTGCTAGGGTGAGGGCTAAAGTGAAGAATATCGGCCCTAAAGCACGTGATTTTGTGGCCCAGTTCCTGCGAAAATGAGGCAGGGCGGAACCGGGTTCCCGAAGCTCTTTTAAAATAAGGCTAAAATTAACGATTAATTCAGAATTTTCTTCCCTTCCCTCAAAAATGGCTTAAGTTAGCCATAAACGAGCTCCGCCGTTTCCTGTAATCTCTTAATTATAGGCGAGCGACACCCCCTTAGTCAATCGGGAAGTCGGGGCTCTGTTGATAACTAAAAGTGGACGCCGTTAGAGATTTATGGTGAAATTTCGGCTCTCCGCCATGGTCCGGTGTGCTATAGTGGCCCCATTAGAAATTACTTGCTACAGAAAATTTCACAGATCGGCCTACGAGAAGATAAGCGATAAGATAAATGGGGTATTAATTTCTAACGGGGTAAACACGATGACGAAACAAGAAGAAACACTTAACGAAAGGCAAAAAGAGGCGGTGGCCACCAAAGAAGGACCCCTTCTCATCCTGGCCGGAGCGGGTGCGGGTAAAACCAAAACCATTACCCATCGCATTATCGAGATCATCCGCTCGGGGGTTATGCCTCGGGAAATATTGGCCATTACCTTCACCAACAAAGCGGCAAAGGAGATGCGCGAACGCATTTTTTCTATGCTTCGGAATGACCCGATGCTCCGAGAGGCCCTCAAAGCCAACGAAAGACCGTTCGTCAGCACATTTCACTCGCTCGGGGTCGAGATTCTCAAGGAGCACGGCAAAGAGATCGGTCTCCCCCGTCATTTTACGATTTATGATCGTGATGACAGCAAGAAAGCGATCAAGGAAGCGACCGTCCGCGCCGGCCTCGACCCGAAACAGTTTGAGCCCGGACAACTGCTTAGCGTCATCGGAAGAGAGAAGGGCAACATGACGACCGCCCGCCGTTACGAGGAAAAGGCGGGGAATGAATACTTCCCTCGAATCGTCGGGGCGGTATGGCAAATCTACGAACAAATGCTCGCGCGCGATAAAGCGCTCGATTTTGACGATCTGCTACTCAAGAGCACGCTACTGCTCAAAGACAACCCGCGCATTCGGGAGTATTATCAGAACCGCTTTAGATACATCCACATTGATGAGTACCAGGATACCAATCGCGTCCAGTATGAAATGAGCCGCTTGCTCGCAGAGAAACACAGCAATATTTGCGCGGTCGGCGATATTGATCAAAATATCTACAGCTGGAGGGGGGCTGATATAAAAAATATATTGAGTTTCGAAGAAGACTACCCCGACGCCAAGGTAATACTGCTCGAGGAAAATTACCGTTCCACCCAAACGATCCTTACCGCGGCCAACGCCATCATCGAAAAGAACAAACACCGCCGCAAAAAAACACTTTTTACCAAAAATGCGTCCGGTGAAAAAATCAGTCTCTACGGAGCCTACGATGAAGTGGACGAGGCGTATTTCGTCGCCAATAAAGCCGCCGAGCTCATTCGCCGAGGCGTGGCTCCGCGCGAAATTGCGGTTCTTTTCCGAGCCAATTTTCAATCGCGCATTCTCGAGGAAGCGTTTCTGGCGGGAGAGGTACCGTACCAAGTGCTCGGTGTCCGCTTATTCGAGCGCAAGGAAGTAAAAGATGTTTTGTCATTCCTCCGGGCAAGCCTCAACCCCGAGAGTTTGGCTGATATCGCCCGCATCATTAACGTGCCGCCACGAGGCATCGGCAAAGTAACGATTCTCAAAGTTTTCGCCAAGAAAGAAGACAGCCTGCCGCCGGCAACGCGCCAAAAAGTGGCCGACTTTTTTACCTTGCTCGAACGAGTACGGCAAAAGGTAGAACATGATAAACCATCAGCGGTGATTAAATTTATTATTCGTGAGACTGGCCTTGAGGAAATTCTAAAAAAAGGCGGCGACGAAGATCTCGAGCGCCTTGAAAATGTCCAAGAATTGGTGACTCTCGCCACCCGCTATGATGGACTTCCGTCCACGGAAGGCATTGAGCGCCTCATCACCGACGCGGCGCTCGCGAGCGATCAGGATGAAATGGAAGAAGACCGCAACGTGGTCAAACTCATGACTGTGCACGCCTCAAAAGGGCTCGAATTCGAGTATGTTTTTATTACCGGCCTCGAAGAAAATCTTTTCCCTCACAAACGCCTGAAGGATAGCAACCTCGGTGACGAAACGGCTGAAGAAGAGCGCCGCCTGTTCTATGTCGCCCTGACTCGCACCAAAAAAAAGCTCTTTTTGGTTTTTGCCAGTACGCGTACAATTTTCGGCTCCAAACAAACGAATACTCCGTCCCAGTTTATTACCGATCTTGATGATGCATGGCTCACCACCGAAAGCGGCGGCGGGGTTGGCCGAACGATATATTTTGACTGACATGCGGGCGAAAAAAAGCTTGGGACAGCATTTCCTGACCTCTCCGGCCATCGCTCGGGAGATCGCCGCCACGGCCGAGCTTTCAAGTAAAGACACCGTACTCGAAGTGGGCCCGGGCAAAGGGATGCTCACCCGCGCACTGCTCGAGCGAGGAGCGCGAGTTATTGCCCTGGAGAAAGACCTGCGCCTCATCGCTCCGCTTAAAGAAATTTTTAGCGGACCGATTAAGTCAGGACAGCTCGAGATCCTCTACGAAGACGCGCTCGAGTTTCTACCGGAGGCACATGGCCTCCGACCGGGCGGCTACAAGTTAGTGGCCAACATTCCTTACTACATAACCGGAGCACTGCTTCGAAAATTTCTCGAGGGGAACACCCAGCCGAGCGTGCTCGTGCTCATGGTGCAAAACGAGGTAGCAGGTCGTATTACGGCACGTGACGGCAAGGAAAGCATTCTTTCACTGAGTGTCAAAACTTACGGCAAAGTCAAAAAAGTAAGAAAAGTGCCAGCCACCGTATTCCGGCCGGTACCGAAGGTTGACTCCGCCGTGATAAAAGTTAATGCAATAAACAAGGATTTCTTCAAAAAATTTGACGAAAAATCTTTTTTTACGCTTATCCATGCTGCTTTCGGCCAAAAAAGAAAGTTTCTTAAGAACAATTTGAGCGCTCAATTTAGCAAAACTGACATAAGTAAAGCTTTTGAAGCTTGCCGTATTAGTGAAAAAGCAAGGGCTGAGGATCTGCCGATTGAAACATGGCAGTGTCTCGCAAGTGAATTGCTTAAACCAGGCACCGGGCGCTCTGTCGAGTAAACGATCCATTCTAGAGTGTTATAATAAGGCATATGAAGCCAAGCAAAAAAATAGTGGCCCTCCTCATCGTGGCGCTCGCGCTTGTAGCGTCGCTTTCAATCCTTGCCTTAAAGCGTGGAGCGAAATCGGCACCCGCCGAGCCAACCATTGACCTCGTAAGCGCAACCGAAACCCGTGAGGCTTTTACGGAAACAGACAGCGACAACGATGGATTGAAAGATTGGGAAGAGATACTCTGGCAAACGAGCTCGCAAAACAGAGATACCGACAGAGATGGAACTTCCGATGGCGAAGAAGTAGCGGCTGGACGAAACCCAAGCGTGGCCGGACCTAATGACACTCTTAATATCAGTGCGCCGACTGAAAGCGAGACAGGCGTTAAAACCGACACGAGCGAATTCTCGCGTACTTTTTTTGGTAATTACTTAAAAGCCAAACAAAGTGGAAAATCCCTAAACCCAGATGCCATTATCGAGGCGACGCTTGAAACAAGCGTCCCGTCTATTGAAGCCAAGATCTACACGCTTGCACAACTTAAAACCAGTCAGGTTGATAACGCGGAAAGCATACGAGCATACGGCAATCTCTTAGGCAAAATAATGATCGAAAACTCGCCGAAACAGCTTGAAAATGAGCTTATTATCGCTTATCGGGCGGCTACGACAGAAAATAAGGACGAATTGAAAAAATTGGAGCCGATTATAGAGGCGTACCGAAAAATACTTGATGAACTTATTAAAATGCCTGTTCCCAAAAGCGCCCTCTCCTACCATCTTCTTTTTGTGAACAGTATTAGCCAAGTGACCACTACCATCGAGGGGATGAATATGGTTTTTGTTGATCCAGTGCGGGCCCTTGTGAGCATCGGACAATACCTTGAGCACGCCCAGGCGCTGGCTAACTCCTATGCCGGACTAGTAGGCTATTTTAAGAATCAAAACGTCATTTTTACACAGCAAGAGCATGGTTACCTCTGGAGCAATACGATATAATTAGTGCAAGGTTAGAGCGCCTGCACTAGTTATGCTTGCTCACAAATTACGCCCGGGCAAAAAAATTATATGTACTCTCCTTATCGTTGCCCTTGTCGCAATTCCTTTTTCAACACTGCCAAAAAAAGCCGAGGCGCAGTGGACAGTACTTGACCCGGCAAACCTCATACAGGGGATCGCCACTGTGGTGCAGGTTACGATTAGCGCCATCGCTAATTTTGCTATTCAGATGAAGGAGTTTGTGTTCGATGGCCTGCTAAATGCAGTGGCTAAACAAATCCTGCGACAAATGACGGATGATATCGTTCAGTGGATCAACGGAGGCTTTAGTGGCAGCCCGGCCTTTGTCGAAGATTTCGGAGGATTTCTCACGGGAATTGGAGACCAGATCGCCGGCCAGTTTATTGAAGATATAGGTTTAGGTGCTTTATGTAGCCCCTTTAAACTCGACCTTCAAATTGCATTAGCGCTCAATTACTCGGCCAACTACGAACACGACAAAAGATGTACTTTTTCAGATATCGTCGACAATATTGAAGGCTTTGTAGAAGGAACCTTTGATCAGGTCGGTTTTATGGCGGGAGATTTTAACCAAGGAGGATGGCCCGGTTGGTTTGCAAGTTTTCAGCCGGAAAACAACATCTATGGATCCTACCTAGAAGCACAAGCAGAAGTGGGCGCTCGCATTGCTTATAAGCAAGGAGAAGAAACAAA
>JAUSIJ010000057.1 GCA_030647855.1 bacterium
TCTGCCGAAAATAAGAACTTTGCTGAACTCCTTTTGATTAAGCAGATCATGGAGGATATCGAGTTTGTTGTCCCCGCCTACCTTAATGACATCCTGCTCCACATTCTCTGCCGTATCGCCGGTCTTAACGGAAATCCTAACCGGTTCTTTGAGAAATTCGCTGATGAGCTTTTCGATTTCGCTTGAAATCGTCGCCGAGAAGAAAAGGGTCTGACGATCTTTGGGCATAAGCGACATGACAAAGCGCATGTCGGCGATAAATCCCATATCAAGCATTCGGTCGGCTTCATCAAGCACAAGCGATTTGAATACTGAAAGCGGAATTTTCTTGCGATCGATCAAATCCTTGAGCCGGCCCGGCGTGCCGATAATAAAGTTGGGCTGCCAATTAAGATCGCCGAGCTGGCGTGAGATGCTCGCTCCTCCAACCAAGCACGCGGAGCGGATCTGCATGCCCTTGGTAAAGTCTTTTAGTTCCTGGTCTATCTGAATGGCGAGCTCACGGGTCGGCACGATAATAAGCACTCTTTCTTTTTTATTGTGCAGTACTTTGTTGATGAGCGGCACGAGAAAAGCGGCGGTTTTACCGGTACCGGTGTTGGCGATACCGACAAGATCAGCGCCTCGGAGGATATGAGGAATGGCTTTATCTTGGATCGGCGTCGGCTGGCTATAGCCCTTCGCGGTGATGTTTTTCTTGAGACTGTCGTTAATCGGAAAATCCGCGAACGCGTGTTCGGGTTTGAAGTGCAGGACTTGCTCGGTCACAACCACTTTGTTTATAAATTTGGCAGGATTAATGCGCTCGCCGAAAGACCTTCCGTGGCTGTTGCGCGTGTTGCCCCCCGCACCTCTCCGAGGACTGTTATGAAAGGATTTAGATCCTCTGTTTCTTTCCGTTCTATTGTTATACATGCTTTATCTAAGAGGGTTTACTCCCTATAACCTCTAGTCTTTATGGTAAAGATATGACTAGTAGTCTCGAGAGTATTAGATAAAGCGTTAAGCTTTGTATTTAGGGAATCCTAAAGCTAAAACTATGAGATTTAGTTACTTTTCAAGTATATACCTAAATACATATTTTGTCAAACCCTAGCTTTCGTGGCATAAAAAAGCCCTCGTCCATTGGACAAGGGGCTTTAGATTAGCCTTGAACTTTCAATCCAACTGTTTTCCCAGCGAAAAAAGGAACGATACCGTTGTACTCCTTGGGAACAACCCACTCTTCGCGATTGAGCGTAATCGTCTCTTGGTTCAGCGGAAGGCCGTAGAAGCGAGCGCCGAACTCTGAAACAAAGGGCTCGAGTCGGTCAAGCTTGCCGTGGAACTCGAAGAGACCAACGAGCAGCGGCAGGAGCACCGGAGCGGAGAATACTCCCGCACAACCGCACGATGATTCTTTCCTCTCCTTCAAGTGCGGCGCGCTGTCTGAGCCGAAAAAGAACTTTGGGTTGCCGCTCATGGCTGCGCCTATGAGCGCCCCCCGATCCTCAAGCTTTTGGGGGATCGGCTGGCAATAGTGGTGAGGATTCAGTCCTTCACTGCCTTCCTCGCCAACGAATGAGAGGACATCGTGGAGCGTGATCAAGAGATGGTGCAGAGTTATAGTTGCACCGACCGTCTTCGGCAGATCCTTCAGAGCATCTACCGATTCTTTGGTTGAGATATGCTCCATCACGATGCGAAGCGCTGGGAAATCTTTCGCCAGCATAGCGAGGGTATCGAGAAACTCCTTCTCCCGGTCAAGACAGAATGCCTTGGGCACCTGACCGTGGAGCGAGAGTACGAGGCCCACTTCTTCCATGGCCGCAAACACACGGTAGAGCGCCCGAAAATCGCTGACGCCGTTGTGAGAATTGGTCGTCACACCTAAAGGATAGACCTTGCCGGCCACGATGACCTTGTGACCGCCCATGCCTTCCTCTTTTATTTCCCTCACCGTATTAGGCTCCGTCTCATCGGTGATCTGGATGGTGACAAGTGGACAGAAGTCTTCCGGAGATAGACCCACCTTTTGAACAATCTCCGTAATCTCTAACCAATACTTAAGAGCATCACCCCTCGTCAAGATTGGCTCGGGACTAGTATTCGGCATCGCCATTGCGCGGCCAAACTGGCGGGCGGTAAACGGTACGACACTTTTAAGGATCTCGCCTCGCCTAAAATGGACGTGAAAGTCGTCGGGTCTGCGAATCGTGATTGCGTCCATCTGGTCTCCTTGTGAAAGTACATTCTCGCCTGATACTAAAGCAGAGACACAAAAAAGAAAAGCCCTTGGAGCGGCTCAACCCGTTGAGCCGTTGAAGCAAGGAGCCTGCCCCAAGCTTAGTCGAAGAGTTAAGGAAGTACTTTGCCAGCGATCGATTTTGCCACGCTAATCGGGATGGAGAAAGCGATGTTATTGGCCCCCTGTTCCATAGCCACATTGACGCCGATGGCAAAGCCCGAAAGATCAAGTAGTGGTCCGCCTGAATTGCCACGGTTAATGGCAGCGTCTGTTTGAATGACTCCCGAGAGCGTTTCAACTCTTCCTTGTGAATCTTGCGCTTGTATGGTGCGGTTGAGGCCGGAGATAATGCCAACCGAAACAGTGTTGTTGTATTCGCCGAGTGCATTTCCGATCGCCGCCACTGTCTGGCCGAGTTGGAGCTTCGAGGAATGGCCGAGTACGATGACGGGAAATCCTTTGCCGCTGATTTTGAGAATGGCTAGATCGTGAGTGGAATCTCTGTAAACAACCGTGGCCGTCTTTTTCTCACCGGAAGCAAGCAGTGCGACATACTCCGCTTGCGTATCATTGACCACATGGCGGTTGGTCAAAATATAGCCATCAGAGCGGATGAAGAAACCTGTCCCGGCGCCGATTTGCTGCTTCTCGGTCCCCACCTGCCGGTAGACCGGCACCCTGAAGCCGACATCGCGAAAAAAGGGATCATCGCCGAAAGGATTGACGTACTGAATCTCTAGACGTGGCACATCTTTTGAAACGACTATGGAAACCACCGCGGGAGCGGCCTTTGAAACGGCCGAGGTAAGAAGCTCATCTTGAGACCGCGCTATCACGGCGCTGCGATTGGACAGCTCGAGCAGCTGCTTCTTGTTGTCTTCGGTGACGATAGTAGAGCTCTGAAGCGCGGCCGCCAGCGCCCCCACCTGGTTTTCGAGCGTGGCAAGCCGCAGTTTGAGCTCACGGCTCTCTCCGGAATATACGACGCCAAGTCCGACAAGACCGAGTAAAACAATTAACAAAGCGACTTTTATGCTTACAGCGTTCATCGCTATGAATTATAGAAAAATTTTTAGAAACGTCAAAAGCCCTTACAGCCACCGCACGAAAAAGTATTTTATAGTCCCGGGATCTTTAAGGATGCTCCTTCGTGGATGAGGTTAGGGTTGGCAATAGCATTTAGTTGAATAAGCACTGTGTACGCTTGGGGATCGAGTTCAAATCTCCCCGCTATTTCATACAGTGTATCCCCTTTCACAATCGTATAAATTCCGTCCGAGGGGGCGCCCAAGGGAACTTCCTCATCGTTGCCAAAGTATCCGTCGTAAACATGGACCCAGACAGTTCTTGAAAACTGTCGCTTCTCAAGCTTCCGGAAACTGTTGTCGAAAGCCGCCTTTACTTCCATGGCGCCATAAAGATCGGTGGCGAGCAGAAGATAGAGTTTCTTGTGGTAAAGC
This sequence comes from bacterium, assembly GCA_030647855.1. GTDB lineage: Bacteria > Patescibacteriota > Minisyncoccia > Phycocordibacterales > JAUSIJ01 > JAUSIJ01. The sequence continues at coordinate 3,688 of JAUSIJ010000057.1, forward strand.
TGTATCGTGTTGACGTCTTTTTTGACGCCATCCGCGGTGATCGTCGGTATTCCCCCTTTCCGCTTATCCCAGATAGGCACCGTAAAAACGGTACCATTGCCGCGGTAATAGTATTCAAACGGATAGATAAGGTACGGAGGGCTTATGACCACCGCATCATAGGCTGTCGCTCTCTCGCTGACAAATTTTACCGCATCGCGATAATTTTCTCTGGCCGGACTTTCGGGATGAAAATATTGAAGAAGAAGCGCTCCGGCGATAAGGGCGACGAGTGACCCGATAAAGATCGGTTTTGTCTTGCCGGTCAGCGCCGAAGCAAACCAGGCCAGAAAGATATATAAAAAAGGCGTGATAACAATGAGATAACGGCTAAGATACATGGGAATGACAAAGTAGCTTACGAAAAATGTAAGCACGATCGGCACCACTACCCCGAGCATGAGAAAACCGACCTTGGGCGAGAAGGGATTCCGCTTGGCGAGAAAGGCGAAAGCAAGAAGAATGGCGATCGGCCATAGCGCGATAAGAATGGTCGTAATGGCGTCGGGATGATAGCCGAGCATTGCTTCAAAGAGCGTGAGGATCATATTGAAACCTCGAGGACGGGTTAAGCTCGGTCCATAGGTACCCGAACCGTGGTACATAAAAAGGCCGATGATCCATGGTAAAAATGAGAGAAAAAGTATGAAGGCAATGAACAGGAGCCGCAGAAACTCGGTTTTCTTAGGAATATTCGTGGGACGCGAACGGTCCCATGGAATTTTCCACGTCAGAAAAAAGAAGATGGCCTGCACTAGGAGAACGTGCAGAAAAAAATAGTGGGTGTAGATGCCGACGAGGTTTACCAGCGTGTAAAGGACGTACCAGCGCCGCCGCGGCTCCTCGAGAATTTTTATAAATAGGAGATATGAGAGAGTAACAATGAAGGTGAGCATTGAATACATCCGAATCTCTCTCGAGTACCATATCCAAAAGGGCGCGATGGCTCCGATAAAAACGGTAAAAAGAGCCCACTGGCGATTGAGGAATTTACGAGCGAGAAAGTAGAGGGCCGGGAGCGAGAGGACGCCAAAGATGACGGAGAGAAATCGGACGGCCAGCTCGCCGGCGCCAAAGAGCCGGATCCAGCCATGGAGCATCGTGTTGTGGAGCGGCAAGTGCACGTTTTTCAACATGTACAAGCGAATAAACTCCGTCGAGTGCGAGGCCTGCCAGACACTCTGCGCCTCGTCGAGGCGCAGACTCTCATAAGAAAGAGCCACGATCCGGAGCAGGGCTCCGAGAGCGACAACTCCCATGAGAATAAGCGTTTCCTTTTTATGTAGAAGCTTTATGGTCATCGCGGATCTCATAAACTAAGGCTTTCTCCTCGACCACTTGTGCGCCCCGCACACCTCGGAACCAGAGCGCTTCCCGAGCTTTTGAGACGGCATTTCTCCAAGCTCGCCTCCACGGATAGGCAACCCGAATGAAGCTCGACAAAAAGACCGCATTAAAGACGACCCAAGCGCTGTTGGTCACGACTGAAGCGGTTACTCCCTCTCGAACGACGGCGAGCGTTATGACGAGCACGGCCAGCCAAATATAAAGAATGTTCGGCAGCGCGTAGATTAAATAATTTCCTTCTTGCTCCACCTTGGAGGTGACCTTAAAGGCATTTTTCGTGCCCAAAATTACTGAAATGGTCGCTGTGAGAAAAATAAAAAATGAGCTCATCGTAAGCTGGATGGCTCGAAAAGTGATCGTAAACCGAGTTGAGCGCATGAGAATATAGAGCGTCAGGATGATAAAGGGCAGGAAGAAAATACTGTAGTTGCTCGTTGTGTCCACCACCGGCAGAATGCCGGTTGAAAGAACGATAAGCGGAATAATGGCGTCGATCGCCACGATAAAGCCGTTGAGGTAATATCCGGCGGAGTAGAGATACTGCATTTTCTGAGCAAACGTGAGACCGCGCCTAAAAAGCGGATTGAACTTAAAGAGCACCTCCTGCGAACCTCTCGACCAGCGGAACTGCTGGTCATAGTACGATTTGAGGTCGGTCGGAGCGAGACCGTGCGACAGCACTTCCGGAACAAAAAGAGAGTTCCAGCCCCTCTCGTGCATAAGAAGCGATGCCATAAAATCTTCCGCAATATTGTCCTCCGGCACTCCGCCGATATCCTCTACCGCGGCGCGCCTGATAACGGCATTGGTGCCGCACCAGAAAGTGGCGTTGTGGCGATTCTTGCCCTGACAAATTGGTCCGAAGAAAAGTTCCTGCTGTTCCCAAGCCGCTTGGGTTAGAAAATTCCTGTCCTTGTTAGCATAATATTGAGGAGTCTGAACGAACGCCATTTTGGGATCTGCCTCAAGGTAACCGACCGTCTTGTTCAAAAACTGAGGCAGCGGAACATGGTCGGCGTCAAAGAGAGCGAAGAGAGGTGCATTTGTCACCCGAAGGGCGTGATTGACGTTTCCTGCCTTTGCTCCGCCTGGCGTCGTTCGGGTGATGACATTGATGGGATAGCGCTTCGAGAGATCTGCGATTTCTTCCCAATTCTTCTTGCGAGCCACCAGCCCGTCATTCAGGATATGAACTTTGAAGTTCGGATAATCAATGCCAAGCGCCCCTTCAAGAGTTCTCGTCACGACATCAAGGGGCTCGCCGCAGACCGTGATGAAAATATCAACCATCGGGAAAAACTTTGGCCGGATCTCGGGAATTTTTTTCTGCTCCCATATGGTATGAAGATATCCGAATGATTGCCATACATGATAGAGTTCGCCGATAAAGAGCGGGACGTACAAAAACCATGCACCTAGGTGGCGAAAGTCGAGCCACCAGCCGAGGTAGACGAGGGTAAGAGCACCCGAGAGGGCAATGAGCCATCGCGAGACGCCGGGATTCTCG
>JAUSIJ010000027.1 GCA_030647855.1 bacterium
AGCGGTACAATAACATCACCGTAGCCTTCTGTCTGCGACTGAAAGAGAAGTGCCGGAATATGCAGCTCGTCCGAACGAACGCCGTCCCATCGCCAGTGTCTCATGAGCACTTTTTCTGGTGTGGTAAGGATCACCTCGATCGTTTTCTGTTCCCGCATGTGCTCGTGCTCTGGATAGTAGCCACCATACATACCTTCGAGAGACTTGAGTACTGCCGTAAAATCCGTTTCGAGCTTATAGAGAGACTTCTCATATACCCTGGTGGCGATATTCTGTACCCCCATGACAGATTTATCGGTGCCATTCAGCGTAACTTGGAGGCCGTGAAGCATGGTCCCGTCATAAACCGGCTGTCCGTCGATCGAAAGCGGATAGATGATTGTCACGAAGTTATTGTAGATTGGGTAGGATGCCGAATCAGAGCTTACTGCCATTTCGGAACCGGCTGTGCCAAAGCCAAAAGCGTGCGGCGCCTCGAGCACAACCGGATCCCCATAGCCTTCGCGAGAGATCCCATATCTGTCAAGAAAATTATTGGCTACACGAATGGCATCCTTAGGCTCAATGTTTTTTTGCGGCCGTGCGAGATACTCTTCCTTACCTATTTCAGTCGTGAGGTGAGCAATTCCCTCTTCGGCATTAAGATAGAGAATATTTTTTCCGGAGACAAGTTCCAGAGATCGAACGTTGAGACTGCCAAAGGCGTTCAAATTCAGCATGTCAAAATTGAAATTCTGAAGAAGTTTGCCAAGCTCGGAGCTTCCCGAAATCCCCTTGCGGCGGCGATATACATCTCCCTCCGCCTGAAGCTCCACCGGATCGCCCTGGTAGACATATTTTATCGAAACCGGATAGGAGGGATAAATCATGCTCTGTTTTCCTTCCACGCTCCCTGATACCCCCCCGCCGCTCCCACTTCGGTCTTCGGCTTGAGGCGGCATAGCAGGCACCCCTAGTGAAAGTGACTCGGGAGCGGAAGTTTCCATCGGCGATATACTTCCTCCCCCTCCGCGCTCTCCAAACTCGGTACCGTCTGACAGAAGATCGCCGAAGGCGTTTCGAGAAACCTCTTCAATCTCGGGACCAAGCGCGAGCTCGGTCGGCCGGGTGCTAGAGCCAAAATACGTTATGGTCACGACAAGAAGTGCGACGAGAGCAATGCCGGCGCCAAGCCGAGCGGCCGTCGTGTTAAAAAAGGCAAGAGAGAAAAACGGTGAAGGAACCGGCCTCTTCACGGCCAAAAGACGCCGCCGAAGCTTCTCGGCAAAAGCCTTATCAAATGAGGTCTCCGGTTTGGCACGTACGAGTTCCGCGAGCAACGTTCGAAGTTCGGTTTCGTGCTCGCGAAGAGCGGGATCGAGCTCGTAAAGTTCTTGAAGAATAGTTTCGATATTTGATTGCATGTCTTAGAAAATTAAAGCCGACACCATGAGTGCCAGCGCCTGCGGCATGAAGCTCCGCAACCGCGCCATCGCTCGTGAAAAAATCATTTTGCAGTTATCTTCCGACTTGCCGATAACTTGGGCAATCTCTTTGTACGGCATTTCTTGCCAGACCCGCATGAAAATAATATCGCGCTGTTCGAGAGAAAGTTTGCCAAGATATTTTTTTGCTTTTTCAAATGAGGATTGCATATCGAGGTCTTCAATAATATTGACGTCCGGATCGGCGATATCCCAGCTATCCTCGATTGAGCGTGACGGCCGGCGCCGGCGGTAGTAATCTATAACACTATTGCGGGCTATGGCGTAGAGCCAGGATTTGAAAGATTCGCTGGGATCGCACTGGGAAATTTTATCAAGCGCTTTCTCAAAAGTAAGGCTCGTCAGGTCCTCGGCTGTTTCTTTGTGCCGCGTCTTGTAATAGATAAAGTCATAAATCTTCCTGACGTAGGCAGTATAGAGCGGCTCGAATGCAGCCGAATTTCCTTCTTGGCATGATACTACCAGTGCTTTTTCCTCTAGAGCCATCTTTTGTTCACTCGAGTTCATAATAGTATACGCTTCGGGAGACGGAACGTAACTGGCTACTCCTTTAGGGCAAGAGCCTGATAGCACACCTCAAAGAGGGTGACAGCGGTAATGAAGAGGGCGAGCCACGCCAATCCTTCCGCGCTGTTCAAATACTCTACAATTCCACTGGGAGCGGCAAAGAGGCCGACCATAGTTCTCGTGATATCGACAAAAATGACCGAGGAATAAACAAGGGTCGCTACGAGCGCAAGTTTGTGTCTGCGATAGACGCTACGGGCCAAGAAACCAAGGAGCGCTATGAGAGAGAAAAAGGCCACGTAATGATCGAGGGGCAGTGCTAAGGCCCTAGCGGCATAACCAAATCCAATCATAAGAAAAAGGGCATGAACGATGAGAAAGGCCGCGATCAGGGTGGTAAGTTTCCGGTGACGACCGTGAAACCCAACTTTTTTTATGACGAAAGACTCTGCCTCAAGTACGTAATCAATACCTCGTTCAATTGGCTCGCGCTGCCAACCGGCGAGTGCCAGAGACTCAACAATATGCGATTTTTCTTTGCCCGCCATGAGGTGACAGCGGACAGACGCCAAAAGCGATTCATCGTGTGACATAAGAACATTATACAACGCCGAGCGTGATATACTCGAGCTAGATAAAAAGGAGCACTCATGCATAACAAATTCCGGATTCCTTTAGAGCCGGCCCTCGTCCGTACGGACGATCTTCTCGCATCAGAAGACGGCATGCACTGGAAGATCATCGAACGGTTGACGTGCTTTGCGATCTTTGTTCTCAAAAGCGAACTCACCGGTAAAAAGGTTCTAGCGGCGGCGCGCCAGGAGCCAGACAGAAGCTGGGTTTTGAGGGAAATCCGAAACCCCGAGCAAATACGGGTCGAAAACCGTTTTGCTAAGCGTACGAGCAGAATCAGGCGCCGGTCGATCGCCGCATAGCCCTCGAAGCGCGAATTTTCGTTCGCGCTTTTATGCGCTCGACCAGCGGGCAAAAATACCCGCCGGGAGCAACCGCTTGCTTTTCGATTCTTCGAGAGCAAGCTCCCCCCTCTCTATCGTTCCCCCATAGCGCGACACAAGCGGCAGCAAATTATTTTCGTACGTCAGCGCCGAATAACCAGAGGCGTAGCCGCTCATAAGAACAAAGAGCGGCTGCTTGGAAAGCGCTCCGTCTATCGCATGGACAAGTTTAGAAAAATCGTCCTCGATCTTCCAGAGTTCGTCCTTCGGCCCGTATCCGAAAGCCGGCGGGTCCATCACAATACCATCGTAATGATGGCCCCGCTTCACCTCGCGCGTAAGAAAAGCGAGCACGTCGTCCACCACCCATCGGACTGATTTGCCGCTAAGACCTGAAAGCTCGGCGTTTTCTCGGGCCCAGCCGACCGCTTTTTTTGAGGCATCCACATGGCAGACAGTAGCGCCTGCTTTGAGCGCTGCCAAAGTGGCACCTCCTGTGTAAGCGAAAAGGTTGAGGACGGCAATCGGCCGCTTTGCTTTCCTAATTTTTTCCCGGACCCACGACCAATTGCTCTCCTGTTCGGGGAACAAACCGGTATGCTTGAAAGCGGTCGGCTTGATATAGAAACGTAACCCTCCGAATGATACACCCCATTTTTCCGGAAGCGGCCGATTGATCTGCCATATCACTTTTTTCCCTTGCCGAACGAAAGAAGCGTCCGCCTCATCCCACACACGAGACGGGAGTGTGGGCCGCCAGAGAGCTTCGGGATCCGGGCGCTTGAGGGTGTACAAACCGTAACGCTCAAGTTTATAGCCCCCGCCGCTGTCGATGAGTTCGTAATCTTTGGACGGATGCGTGGTGAGGATCTGGTAGTGCATTTAGGAGCGCGGCTTGTCTCGATCCCAGAGGATAAGAGCAGTGAGCCCGCCAAGATATCCGACGCTGTCGGCCGTTTCTATGAGCCGCCCGACAACGATACTGTTCGTCATAACAAGGAGTATCCAGAGAAGACCATGGAGGGCCACCGTCCGAGGGGCGATACCCGTAAAGAGCAGAAGTGCGATGATCGCATCAAAAAGGGCCACTAGAAGTAAGAAATATTCGGGATAAAAAAAAGATGGAGCAATGCCCCAGGTAAAAAGCGGGCTCTCGCTCACCAAACGAAGAAAATCGGGCTGCATCGTAAAGGCCCGGATGCTTTGGGCGAGAAATGTCCCGCCGAGAAATAGGCGGATAATGACAAAGACGTATGGACGCAGCCATCTTCCCTGCATGCGAACA
>JAUSIJ010000005.1 GCA_030647855.1 bacterium
GGCCGTCGCCTCATCGAGTCTGAAGACTCTTCAGAGTCTGAACGACCTGCGCAATGTTTTTCGAACAAGAACCTTCGCTTCATTGGAAATCAATTGGAACAAACGCCTCGCTTCCTGGAGGAATTTCTCGGAGACAAACTTAGCGCTATGATAATGCCTTATTGACAAGGCGCTTTATGTTTGATTAAATATTGGCAGATTTCGAAAGGAGACAACGAATGCCTGAATACGATAGCAAGCACTGGGATCGTGAGCACGGCAGTTGCGTCAAGCATGGCGAGCCGTGCTGGAATTGCCCAAGGTGCATCAACGGCCTTGACGAAGATTTGGAGATTAGCTTATCGCTTGACGATCTAACCGCCCTTAATCTTGAGTTCTTTGAGCCCACGGAGGCGAGGATTCGAGATCTTTTCCCTGTCGGCGAACTCGGCAATCGTCTCTTCAAGAGATGGCGAGAACAAGGCTCACGTTAACCTCGATTCCCGAAAGGAGTCAGTAATGTCACAGAAGCAGGCGCTGTGGATCGAGATTGTGATCGCGTCAGTAGGGCTCTTGATCGGCCTCACGCTGGGAGCGATCGTAAGCTCATAGCAGCAAAATCAAAACCGCTCGCCTAAGGCGAACGGTTTTTTTCTACATTTCCTCGCTCTCTTCCCTTACCTCTGCTCCTGTGTAGAGTGTTTGTTCGACTTCCTCGAGTACTTTAAGTTTCTCGGCATCGTCCCCTTTTTCATAGCGAGCGAGCAGCGAGTCGGCGCCGCCTTTCTCCACCGCGTCGCCGTGCACGAGATCGCCGAAATCTTTTGCGTGCTCGCGAGTCCACTGCATGAACATATCATCGGGCAATCTGCCCTCGCCAAAACCGAACCATTTTCGCGCCAGTTCTACCTGCATATTAACGCGAGTCCCCGTGTGCTTCTCGATATCGTGAAGTTCCTCGGTTGAACTTTTTGGAATTTGTTCCATAGTAATCGCTAATTCGTAATGAGCTTCAGTATATCATTGTACGTTACCAGAAGCATGAGAATGATGAGCAAGGCAAAGCCGACACCGTTTAAAATGTTCGCAATTTTTGGATTGATGGGCGATCCCTTGATCGCCTCGATTAGCACAAAGAGAAGCCTGCCTCCATCGAGCGCCGGAAATGGAATGAGGTTAATGACCGCTAAGTTGATAGAGATGAAAGCGGTAAAGGAGAGGATATAAATGAAGCCAAGCTCCGAGACTTGCCCAACCAAGCCGACGATGCCAACGGGGCCGGTCACTTGTCCTATCGAAGAGGTGCCGCGGAATAAACCGGTAAAGAAATCGGCAAGTCCTACGCTTATGGCTTTGGTTAAGTTAACCGTGGCTACTGCCCCGCTCCAAATCGCCTTATGCGCGGGAAGTTTGAGAATTCCTATGCGGTCCATACCAACACCGATCGCTGCGCGCCCTTCGACAATACCCACCTCGGGTTCTATTCGAACAAGCTGGTTTTCGTTTCCTCGCCGGTACAGAAGCGTTATTTCTTCATTCACGCTTTCCGCGATGAGTTCTTGAACATTAGGGACAGTGAGAGTTTCATCCTGAAGAGATCCTTTTGAAGACTCAACAAAAAGGATGCGGTCGCCGGGCTGTAGCCCCACCTCGGAAGCAGGAGATTCCGAACTGACGCTCGTTACGATAAGCTTTGCATCCTGCACTGGAACGGAACCGCCATAGTCGGCGGGGGTCGGCAGGCCGAACATAAAACCGATTGAAATTAAGAGCCAGGCGAAAACAAAATTAAAAAATACTCCTGCCGCGAGGACAGCCGCCTGAATAGAGCGCGGCTTGTTGACGAAACTCCTTTTGCTATCGGGACCGCCGATCGATTCATCGTCAGGATTTTCGCCGAAAATCTTTACAAAACCACCGAACGGTATGGCGTTTATCGAATAAGTAGTCTCGCCGCGCTTTTTACTCCAAAGCCGAGGGGGAAAGCCGAGCCCAAACTCGTCCACCCGTATCCCCGACCGTTTGGCTACGATAAAGTGCCCCAGTTCATGAACAAAAATAAGAACGGCCAAAATGATTATAAAGAGTATGATTGACATTTGATTGATTTTGTTAGCGAACGAAGTGAGCGTTACAAAATCATCACCCCTACCCACTTTTCTAAATATGAAAATTTTTAGCCTATGAAAAGTGGTGAGGGGTTATGAAAATATATTCACTTCATTATTTTAATTAACTCATAATTTCCTTCTCCTTCCTTTCGGCCATGGCTTCAAGTTCCTTGTTGGTATCGTCAACTATTTTCTGCATCTCATTCTTGTAGCGAAATTTATCGTCTTCGCTCATCTTTCCGTCTTTCTCTTCCTTTTGGATTTCATCCCAAACGCGATCCCTTTCAAGGCGGAGTGTGACGCGGGCCTCTTCAAGCTTCTGGCCGGCGAGTTTAGTGAGCGAATTGCGGCGTTCGGTCGTCAGTTCGGGAAAAGAGATGCGAACGCCCTTTTCGTCAACGGCGACGGAAAGTCCAAGATTAGCATTTTGAACAGCCTTTTCAATGTTTTTTATCTGCGCCTGATCCCACGGCACTACGCGAATGGTGCGCGCATCTACTGACGAAATAGTAGCAACTTGATTAATCGGCAGCCTAGAGCCGTAGGACTCAACTAGAACACTGTCGAGAATAGCGGTAGTGGCTCGGCCGGTACGTATTGAAGCGAGTTCTTTTTGAAGCCACTGTTCGATCGATTTTACTTTCGTTTTAAGCGGATTGAAGTTAAATGCCATAGTTGTGCGCTCTTATATTAACAGGGATTACCTTGGATTTCCATTCTTTAGGAAAGGCAGAGGCTAATATGTTCGAGAATCATTTTGATAGAGGGAGATCGGTCCGCGAGATATCCGCGGCATCTTAAGACCTCCGAAAAGATAAACTGCTCATCCCTCGTCGCTCGCCTCTCTTTAATCTGCGGATGCAGTTCACGCTCGAACCAATCAAGCACCGCGATAGCTTCTGTTTTATCCTTGCGCTCAATAATTGGTCCGATGATTTCCAACCTCTCCGCCTTGCTTCGTCTGAAAAAATCTTTAGGCAGCGGTTCTGCCATTTTTTCGGAGGAGATAGCAACATGAGCCAATCGTGAGCGCAACGTCGGAAGAAGCTTGTGCGGAAAAGGCGTAACAAAGAAGAAATGGGTATTTTCGGTCGGCTCTTCAAGCATTTTGAGCAGCGCGTTTTGCAATTCAACCGTCATAAAATTGGCTGCTATGACAAATATTTTTTTATCACCAAACGCTTTGCGCTGATGCATCTCCTTGAGGAAACGCCCTTCGTCAATGCCCATGACATCATACTCTGCATACCAATAGTCCGGATTCCCTCTCGTCTTGACGGAAAGGGTACCTATCAAAAATTGCTCGAGTTTTGGTACGATCTCGCCGCGCGATCCCTCGAGGATATAAGCGTGGTGGAGATTTCCCGTTTTTTTATAGATTTCGGCAATTTCATCCATAAATACATAGTAGCGTTTTTTTGTGCTGCGTGCGATCCATTTGTTGTATGAATAGTAACTATCTGCTATAAAAAGGGTAGATTTTGGAGAAGGAATGAATCTTACGCCACACCAGATTGAATCAATTGTCAGATCCGCCTATCGCCTACTCGAGACTGCATACGGACCAAAGTTTAATTGTTTGGACTTCGTCCGGCTCGTCTATAGCTCTGTGGGCATCAAAATACCAAAAATCGGTAGGGGCTCGCCGCCACGTGAGTTCAATGTGACGCTCGCGACTCTAGCCAATCCCCCGCTCGGCCACCTTATTTTTCTCAGGCACAAGAGAGAGAGCCGCAACCGACAATGGAGCCACGTCGTTATCAGCCTTCCGCAAAGGAAGTGCGCTCATTGCTCGTACTACTTTGGAAAAGTTCTTATCTCCACACTTGATGATCTCCTGACGACCTACGATCTCGCACAATAGCCCGCCTCCTGCGGGTTATTTTTTTAGTCGTATTACTAATTGGTAAGACGTACCATTGACCATTCAAGATCGTCGTGCTATTAATTTAATAGAGATCCCTACGAAGGAGAAGCTATGAACGGGTTAAAGTACATGATGAAACAAGCGGGTTTGGGCCCAAGTTCGAAAAAGCTGAGCCTAGATCAAGCAATGAGTACAGTCCAAGGCGGACAGCGCTATGGCATGGGAGAAGTAGTTGCTGATGCCTTGATCCAATGGATCTTCGAAGGTGGTCATGGCGATTTGTGCCTCGCAGCTAGCGGTTATGGTAAATCCCAGCGACGCTGCGTCATCCATCTCAAAAGGCTTAGGCTTAGGGGTAATATCGCCAGAATTACGATCACAAAGAACTAGTAAGCAAAAATATTAGCTCACGTCATCTCATGACGCTTGAGCTATTTTTTATCCCGAATCTAACTACTCAACGCTTTGAAATAATGGTCTTTTTGTACATATCGAGATGCTCAAGAGCGATCCCCGTCCCGAGCGCTACGCAGTAGAGCGGATCTTTCGCAAGTGTCGCCTTCACGCCGGTGCGCCGGAACACGAGTTCCGGCATGTTGCGAAGCTGTGAAGAGCCGCCGGTCATGATAATGCCGTGATCAATGATATCGGACGCAAGTTCAGGAGGTGTATCCTGGAGAACGTCTTTGATCGCCTTAATCATGTCGCGGAGCTCCTTGCCGATCGCTTTAACAATTTCGTTAGTCTTGACCTCAACGGAACGCGGCAGACCGGTGAGAAAGTCTCGGCCCTTGATAACCATGGAGAGTTCGTCCTCGACAGGAATAGCCGAGCCTATTTTAAGCTTGATATCCTCGGCAGTTCTATCTCCAATGGCGAGGTTGAAAGTTTTTTTAATATAGTCGGCGATAGCATAGTCTATTTTGTTGCCGGCGCACTTGACCGAGGTTGAAGCAACAATACCGCCAAGCGAGATAACCGCCACATCAGTGGTTCCCCCGCCAATATCGACGATCATATGCCCCTTCGGCTCATGAATCGGTATTCCGGCGCCAATGGCCGCGAGTATCGGCTCCTTGACCACATAAGCATTTTTGGCTCCGGCTCGGATGGCAGCCTCGATCACGGCTCGACGCTCTGTCGAAGACACTCCGGCTGGAACCGACACCATCACTTCCGGCTTCACTAGGTTCCATCTTCCGAGCGCCTTGCTCATATAGTAGCGAAGCATCGCCTCGGTCACTTTGTAGTCTGCTATCACTCCGTCTTTCATCGGACGGTATGCGATGATGCTGTCAGGGGTCTTGCCGATCATATTTTTTGCCTCGATGCCAACCGCCAAAATAGTATTCGATTCTTCAGCCACCGCCACTACGGAAGGTTCGTTGAGAACAATACCCTTGCCAGGTAAATAAACGAGCGTGTTTGCAGTGCCAAGATCAATTCCCAATCGTTTGTTGAAGAATCCCATGAAGATACGATGAACAGATCTATACTACTGCTTTTACCCAAATTTACAACCGCTTGGGAGCCTATGGTGAGCTATTGCTATACATAGCATATATGATATACTAGGTCTATATGAGTGTAGAGCTCCGTCAAATCGGTAAAGTCATCAATCGCCTTCGCGAGGAAAAACGCATAACCCAAGAAGACCTCGCTCGCACCCTTGGTACAACGCAGAGCGCCATAGCGCGGATCGAAAACGGCGAGCAAAATGTTACGACCGAGATGCTCACCAAGATCGGCAAGGCGCTCAATCGAGAGGTCGTGAGCCTTGGCACCGGTTCGATTAACCTCAAGATCGAAGGGGGCCATAAGCTTTCGGGCTCCATCACTACAAAAACATCCAAAAATGCCGCCGTGGCGCTGCTCTGCGCTTCCCTTCTCAACAAAAATAAAACGCTTCTAAAAAATATGCCTCGCATCGAAGAGGTATACAGAATTATCGAAGTACTCGAGAGTATTGGGGTCAATGTCCGCTGGATAAACAATGACATTGAGATAAAACCCGGAAAACTGAGTCTTGGCGGCATAGACTATGATTCAGCGATTAAAACGCGCAGCATCATTCTCCTCATCGGACCGCTCGTGCACGAACTCACTCGTTTTAATTTACCGCAGGCTGGCGGCTGCAGGCTCGGTTCTCGTACGGTAAAACCTCATTTTTATGCGCTGGAAAAACTAGGCGTGGATATCACGGCCAAGTCGAAGCATTATGCCATCCTGCGAAAGAAACTCGGACCCGCAGATATCGTACTCTACGAGTCCGGCGACACCGTCACCGAAAACGTAATTATGGCGGCCGCTCGCATCCCCG
>JAUSIJ010000007.1 GCA_030647855.1 bacterium
AGGTTATGAGCCTCCCGAGATACTACTTCTCCACCCCGCTAAAAACTTGCGATAATTATACATGAACGCAACGGTGTCGCAAGCAGATCAATATGTAAAAATTGGCCCAGCATTTAGTATGCTGGGCCAAAGGGCTTCGACTGTTTACCCGAGAGAGCGCTCACTTGATTCTGCGCTCGCTACCGATACGCACGCGCGGCACAGGGTTGCTTGGAATATCGAGGACAACGTCCGCAATATCCAAGGTCGGGGCCGCTTCGTCGTTCACAAAGTGCATCCCATACTCCTCGAACTCGACGATCCGCTCGAACTCGCCTCGGGAGGCACACTCAAGCACGGGATCCTCGACAGCGAGGGCGTGCTCGAGCAGTGTGTTCGTACGTGTCGTGGGCTCCATGGCGGAAAAGTAAGCTGTTCCGTGCTGTCGCATATGGCGACTCCTTCCAAGAGATGAGAGATGTGATGTGTTTTCGATAGAGACAATCTCTATCTTCTGTTACTATTATACCAAAGTATGTCTCATCTTGTCAAGGGGCTGAAGAGCAATGGCCAAAATATGTTGCAAAACAAGGCCAGTCGTGGATAATTAAGTGGGTAGTTTTTGTCGGGGTAGCTCAGTCGGTAGAGCACAGCACTCATAAAGCTGCGGTCGTGGGTTCAATCCCCACCCCCGACACAAAGTGAGGGAGCAGTATTCGCTTGAGCGAGCGCTACCACTTTTCTGAAGTATTGTCTTACTCCGCACCAGAGCGACGCATTGTTTTTAAAAATCCTTTTTCTCCTTTCATCTCAGCGAGCCCCCTCCTTTCGATAGCATTGCGGGAGGCACTGTAGGAGCGTAAGGAGCCGAACAGAAAAATCAAACTGTCTGAGCTCGAAGAGCGAGTTTTTGATTTTTCGTTAGTGAGGTAACTATACGCTCCCAGTGCCGAAGCATTCTGCTTGAGAAAGGAGGGGGCGAGCGCTCTTCATTGACTTTTCACCATACCCTAATTATCATCAATGACTGGACACATCAAGGGGTTCTTTTTGAGAAGGAGCATGTCGTGGCAAACGGAAGTAACGGACACAATGGCAAGGTTGACCCGACACACTACAAGCCGCGTCGGCGAAACTGGAGCGCTCGCAAGCAGGCTCGGCTCATCCGAGGTAAGGGCACGCTGGCTCGGCGCAAATTTCACGAGGAATCTGACCTAGAAATCCAAGCTTTCATGTCGCGATAACAAGATGACGTCCGCATGCCCGGTGGCAGCGGACGCTTTTTTACCTGAAACCTTGATTTGACTAAAGGATTATTTAGTGTACAATAAGGGGCAGACTAGACGGAGGATTCCCTTATGACACATCGCCAAGGGGTGCTCGGTTTCTTCAGAATCGCCGCCGAAAGTCAGCTTACGCTTGATCTTAGCGGCGCAAGAGAACACTTCGGGCCTAGCCTCACCAGTGAGATTGACCGCCTTCTCCAAGTCATGCACTCAAGAGGAGGTTCGATCCTCACGTTGACCGCCGACGGCAAACAGCTTCGCTGCTGGCAGACAATGCCCAAGCGGTTTGATCGTCACAGTGTTGACGGAGGAGAGCTCATCTTTTCACTTGAAGGTGCCAGGCTTCATCGTTTTTTTAATTGTCTCTGCGAGCGCAGGACAGGAAGAGTGACAGCTGACGAACCCACCAATGTCACGATCTGGGTGGCGGACACCCTAGGGCTGGTTGCATAACCAGCTCTTTTTCTTACCAACTGGTTAGTATAATTTCCTGTCACGAGGTATAATAATTCCATGCCTATCTATAAAAAGGTTAACAAGAACTTCTTCAAAAAATGGACAGGAGAGATGGCATATGTACTTGGATTTTTCGCGGCTGATGGATATATAACGCTCAATAAACGAGGCGCATATTTCTGGAGCATTCAAATCACCGACAAAATAATATTAGAGAATATTAAAAAGGCCGTGCAAGCCGATCATAAAATAAGTGTAAGGAGTCCGAGGGGAAATAACAGTATACTTTATCGTCTGCAAATAGGAAGTAAGGAGATGTGTCGAGACTTACAAAAACTGGGATTTGTGCAAGGAAAAACAAAAAGTCTTGCCGTTCCCAACGTGCCAAAAAAATATTTTTCAGATTTTGTTCGGGGTTATTTCGATGGAGACGGTAATGTCTGGATGGGATTCGTACATAAAGAAAGGATCACAAAATTATTAGCTATTCGGACAGTTTTTACTTCTTGCTCCATGCAATTTCTAGAAGTAATGCGACAAAGGCTTGATGCTTTCGGTGTTAAGACTGGTGTTCTCAAAAAAGAAAATGGTAACTATTACAGGCTTATATACAGCATTCACGGATCTTTGAAATTATCTGATTTTATGTATAATCATAATGCATATATTTCAAAATTCTTTCTCAAGAGGAAGAAGAAAATTTTTGAAAGATACATTAAAATGCGGCCGTAGCTCAACTGGTTAGTAGCACCCGCTTGTCACGCGGGAGGTTGCCGGTTCAAGTCCGGTCGGCCGCGCATCTTTAAGTTTTGACTTTTTTATAGAGATACACAGTAAAATCATCCGGTAGGTAATCGGTTACCACTTGGACGTGGTCGCAAAAAGTTCCGCAAAAATCTGCCACCTGTCGGGGATCATATGCGGCAAAGGTCTCATTGTCTACGTGAGTGGCCCGATCGAGCATATTGAAGGCAAAAGCGGTCTTTGCTAGGCCGTAGAGATACCTAATCATTTCAAAATAAAAGCGATCATTGTCGTGAACTTTGAAGCTCATGGTTCCCGAAGCGACCACGTAGTCATATCCAGAGTTTTCCTCAAATGTATCTTTAAGCAGGAAACGAACGTTTGGGAAGCGCTCTCTGGCTATGCGTATGAAATCTGGCACGATATCTATGCCTGTATAGTTGACTGGCACCTTGGCGTCAGAGAGGAACTGGTACAGGTCGCCAGTACCGCAGCCCGCGTCAAGGATTGATTTTCCTCGCAGGTCGCCGACTGCTGCCAACACCTCAAAGCGCTTCACTTGATTCAGTTTACTGCCCCAGTGAAGGGTTTGAGGATCATGTGGCCCGAACTGGGCAAGCGCTCGCTCATAGAAGACTTGTAATCGTTCAAGGTCGTGTGAGGCAAGTGTAGTCATGTGCATAGAAGCGAAATCGTTTGATGATACAATTATAATACTGAATCGAAAAATGTAATGAATCCCGTTAGAGACCGCGGTCTCCCAATTTAGTAAATAAACATGAGGTATTATTATTTATTGCAAGATGTTAATAGACAAGAACAAGAGGCATTTTAGCGGCCTGTCTCTAACGGGATGAAGTATGAGTGAAAGTACACAAAAATTTTCTCTTCCACCCCTTCCTTCTGTTGGAGCGCTTTTTCGCAGCACCTTCCTCTTTTGGAAGTCGCATTTGGCTCTGATTATCGGCATCAGTCTCGTCCCATTTCTACTCTCGGTCGTGCAGATTGCGATTGTAGAAACCGGAGACCGGACGCTGGCGAGCCTCTGGAGCCTCATTACCATTATGGTGAGTCTCCTGGCCTACCTGGCGCTGTTTTACGCCGTCTCGCGCGAGGGGACGTTTGCGGGCGGTGTGGCCGGCTCGTTAAGAGAGGCAATAAAAGTCTTTATGTCTTTTCTGTGGCTCGAGATTCTGTTGGCGGTGGCGCTTGTCGGTGGCTACGCACTCTTTGTTATTCCGGGGATTTTCCTTTCGATTGCTATGAGTTTCGCGCCGTTCGCCTTTATTGTTGAAGGAAAGCGGGGCATAACGGCTCTTGCCGCAAGTTGGCACTATGCACGAGGATATTGGTGGGGCATTCTTCTCCGACTTCTGGCACTCGTCCTGTTGGCTGGTCTCGTGTCCTTGGTAGTCACCCTTGCGGTTGTAACCATTCAGCCCGGACCGCTTCAGGCTAAAGAGATGGCCGGCTCGGCATATCGGTATGGAAGTTCACAATTTGAAAACCCATCGCCTCTACTTTTAGTGGTGAACAACGCTCTAAGCTCTCTCTTCGTAACTCCGATAAGTATTATTTTTCTTTATTTTCTGTACAAAGCATTAGTCGAGCTCAAGGGTCGCGCTACAAGGGAAGCTCTCTTGCCACTCGAGCAAAAGACCACTTACTATCTCGGTGTGGGCGTGGTCACTATCTTTATTGTCATTACCCTCTCCGCCTTCGTCTTCATTTCGTATGGGCCCAAGATTATGCACTTTCGGCAGTTGCCGGGCGTTCCTTTCAGTATATTTGTTGAATCCCTTTAGTTTTATCAGCGCTCGTTCGAGTCTTTAATTCGTGTTCACGATTACGGCGTGGCGTGGAAGAGAAGGTATGGAATGCATCGGTTGCTTGCCCGTCAGCATATTTACCGATATCCTGTAAAAAAATCATATGTCAAATAAAACAGCTATTACCCTCCTAATAATTGTGATCGGGCTGGCGGTTATCGGCGGTGTCTACGCGGGCTTTAACCTTTTTGGGGACTCGCTTGATACGCCGGAAGGTAGCCCCGATGGCAAAGAAGAGGAAACCGTTACTCTTAATGTTTTTTTCTTAGATTCAAAAGACCCGCGCTCGGCGACAGACTGCGGGGTAACTCGCTCTGTGACACGAGTCATTCCTGAAACGCCGCGAGTTGCCGATGCAGCTCTTAAGGAACTCTTTAAGGGGCCTACTGCCGCCGAGTATACTGCTGGCTTAACAACCGCTTTCTCGCCCAATCCCAACACTGGCGAGGCAACCAAGGAGCTCGGTGAGTACTACCGCGGGGTTTCTATTGAAAATGGGACGGCGATCGTTGACTTCAGCGAAACTGCGCTCGGTTATCTCAATAGTCCAGCCTGCATGCAACAAGCCGTCAAAGGACCGATTATCGATACGCTCAAACAATTCACCACAATCGACGAAGTCGAGTTCTCCATTGATGGCGAGATATACACTGAGTGGGACGCGTAAAAAGCGTTCGGAATATTGTCTGCAAGAGCACGCGTCAATTTCCCCTGCGAGGAAATTGCACTCACTCTCGCCCTCGCTCTGTCTCCCAAAGGCAGACATCCATGCCCGCGAGGGCTCCGAGAGTCTCTTGCAAACAAGATGTCTCACTGGGTAGATGAATAGTTTGCAGCTTTATAAAATTGAAATCTTTTAGATGATATACTATAGTTCCAAAAGTTAATATTGCCAATGTAGCTCAGTTGGTAGAGCACCCCCATGGTGGGACGCAATCCCTGCCCACTCGGACGGCAACGTCCGAGTGAATCCCGAATAACGGTTAAAGGTCGAGAGATCGAGACCGTCCCGCTCTAAAGGCGGGCGAACGACTGACAAGGGTCTCCGTTTTTAACGGAGATAGATACAGTCTAGCCATCTTGTATAACTGAAGAAGACGTGTAAGCGAAGGGGGAGGTCATCGGTTCAATCCCGATCATTGGCTCCCGTGCCACCATAGCTCAGTTGGTAGAGCACCCCCATGGTGGGACGCAATCCCTGCCCACTCGGACGGCA
>JAUSIJ010000023.1 GCA_030647855.1 bacterium
GCCGCCGGAAGGCCCGGAGAATTCCTTGCCTTTTTCATGCCGCCACCGCACAACACCGTTTCCTCCGCGGCCAGCTTTTATGTGCAGTTTTATTTCGTCAATAAATGCCATAGGTCGTTCCTATTGTATACGATTCTGCCATGCTGGATAGCTATGCGCTCACTTGGAGGCTTCGCCTCCAAGTGGCGCACCGAGGGCGAGCTTGGCGAGAGAGAGAGCGCCTGCTTTCGACCCGGCAACGGCGAGAAATCGGCCGTTGTGGCAAAAAAGAGCGTCAGCAACACCGGTTAGGGCGGCGAGGTCCTCGTCTCGTTTCCCAGCCCATTCGGCCGGCAGCGGCTTTCGTACGGCATAGGTGCGCAACCCCGCACTTACCGCTTCAACTTTCCAATTGGCGCTCTGAATATTAGGCCGCACCACATAGAGCACTTCGTGGTGCGAAACAAGCGCATCATACGGATAAGCATCCTCGAGAACGACGACTCGCTTGTCATCGGCTCTTCTATAGGCTTCTTCGACATACGTGGTCGCTTCGATTTCATCTCTCGATCGAATTATTTCTCGTTCGAGAATTTTCTTGGCCAAGCCGACCATTTCCATAAAAGCCGCATCAATATCGCGATCTTTTTCTTTCCAGCTCGAACCAAAGGCGAAGGTAATGTCCTGGATGAGGTAAGGAGAGACTGCATTCTTCGGCATCAAAATATCAATTCCATTGTCCATAGCGTCAATCGGCTGAACAAGCTTTTGGTCGATTTTTTCAAACACCGCCTCACTGCCGGCAATTTCTTTGCCGTAGGTTTTCCAGACCAAACCGAACGAAGCGTACGGAACGCCGTTTTGCCGAGCGCCCGCCCCTCCTTCTTGGTGGTGGTCGAAGCGCCTTGCCCCGGGATCATAAAGGTTGCCAACATCAACGACGTAGTCGGCATCTGCGAAAGCGCTCGGTTCCCGCGTTCTAATGACTCGCACTTCACCGAGTAGAAGAGTGAGCGCTGCCACGGCAAAAACATCATCGGTATGAAATCTACTGTTATGAGTGACAATCTCGGAGATACTGTTCTTCATAGTAAATTTGAGGATTGACGGAGTATAGCATAGGTTCGATCTAGTGGCGCAGAAGAGAAGCGAATAGTTTTCTAATCTCTTCCACGAGCACGACCGACGTCGCCACTCCAATAGCAATATAGAGATCGCTTCGTGAGAGCGGTACTGTTTTCAAAACTTCTTGAAAGAAAGGATGATAAATGGCGAGCATCTGTAGGAGCACTACGAGAACGGTGGCGCCGACCAAGTAGGGGTTGCCGAACGGATTTGAAGTGAATATTGAGCGCTTAGATGATCGCACGTTCCACGCGTTAAACCACTGAAAGATGGCGAGTGTGGTTAAAGCCATGGTCGAAGCACGGGTAAAATCACTGCCCTCAAAGAAAACAAAAATAAAAAGCGTGCCGAGAGCCATGACCAAACCTAAGAACAACATGCGCATGAAAAGAAATCGATCGACAAGAGCGCGCGACCCATTTTTCCGAGTAAGCATCTCCCGCGGTTCCATAGCAAGAGCGATAACAAGAAAACCGTCCGTTACGAGATTGAGCCAGATAATCTGGGTCGGCAGAAGAGGTAATGGCAGCAGAAGAAAAAGCGCGCCCATTACCACGAGCATTTCGCCTATGCCGGTTGAAAAAAGGTACAGCAGAACTTTGCGGATGGAGGAGAAGATGCTCCGACCTTCTTCAACGGCTGCGATAATGCTTTCAAAATTATCATCGAGCAGCACTATATCCGCCGCTTCTTTGGCCACTTCAGTTCCCCCTTTGCCCATGGCGATACCGAGATCAGCGGCGACAAGCGGCAGGGCATCGTTAACGCCATCTCCCGTCATGGCGATAATTTCTCCCCGCCCTTTGAATAATTCGATTATTTTTAGTTTATGTTCCGCCGTAACTCGCGCGAAAACCGAAACATTATCGAGCTTGCTTTGCAAACCGACGTCGCTCATTGCCTCGAGCTCTTCACCGGTGATTACCTCGTCTCCTTCGCTGTAAATGCCGGCGTCTTTCGCGATAGCCATGGCAGTCGTTTTATAATCGCCGGTAATCATGATTACACGAATACCGTTCTCTTCTGCTTGCCTCACAGAATCCGCCACGCCATCGCGCAAACTGTCGCGCATACCAAAGAATCCGGCAAAGGTCAGTCCGTGAGGATGGTCAGCCGGGATGACCGCTCCCGCGTGATATGTTTTATACGCCGCCGCTAAAATACGCAGTCCCCCCTTCGAGAGGCGTTCGATATCATCGCGCAATCGTTCAAGATAAACATGGGTAAGTCTCTCCGTCGCCCCTTCTTTCCAGAAGGTATCGCAGAGGGCAAGAATATTTTCCGGTGCTCCAACGGTCGTCAAAAAAAGTTCGCCATTTCTATTGCGATGAACGGTTTCATGATATTTGGAATCATTGGAAAAAGGTACCTCGAGTATCTGCGGTTCTTCCTCTTCAAGATCGTCCTTATTAAAGCCTAATTTTCCACCGATGACGAGAAGCGCCGCTTCCGTCGGATCGCCGCCGACTTTCCATTTTTTTTCCTTTTCCTGGTACCAGAGCCGGGCATTAGCACAAAAAGCGGCAATTTTACCAAGCAGCCGAAGCTCTTCATGGTTCGACGGCACAACAGGCTGATCGCCGTACACGATATCTCCGTCAAGACTGTAGCCGTTGCCCGACACCCGGAATTCCTTGCCGTCAATCAGAAGCACCTCCACCATAAGGGCGTTCCTCGTTATAGTCCCCGTTTTATCAACGGCGATAATGTTGGCCTGACCGAGCGCCTCGACAGCCTGCAACTTTTTGACCAAGGCATTTCGTTTGCTCATGCGGAAAACGCCGGTAGCGAGGATAAGGGTTATAACGATCGGTAATCCTTCAGGAATCAGGGAAACAGCCACCGCCACGCCGAGCGAGAACATGTGGACC
>JAUSIJ010000031.1 GCA_030647855.1 bacterium
AACCGCCCTTTCGGACGGTTTTCATATTGGGTGCTCCCCGGGTAGGATTCGAACCTACGACCAATCGCTTAACAGGCGATCGCTCTACCACTGAGCTACCGGGGAATAATATTCAATTTCTTAATAAACCTTCGTCCAGCCGCACTTTTGAGATATCTCTCCCTTTTTCGTGCATCCTCAATGTTACCAAACTCTTCTGTATATACTAGCATCCAAGGTAGATACCGCTTCGTATATGTACTTTTACCAGAATTATGCTCTGTAATCCGCTGCTGTATATTAGCGGTACTACCAACATAAGTTCTTGGATGATTTATGCTTTTGAGGATGTAGATAAAGGCTCCCATCAAGTGCTGAGCTACCCGCCTCGACTCGCGAGACGAGTCGAGGCGGGCCGGGCCGGGGAATATTGTTTATTACGACACAAGTCGCAATCAGACGTTTCGTATCATAACAAAAAATATACTGCTATGCCAATGAATTTTTGGCAAACCCACCAGCGGCCGAGTACCCCAGGCTCTTGGTGTATCGTGCTACCATAAATTAATAGGGAACTCATTATTTCTCGACATATTATGTATATTCGCGTTACCGTTACGGCAAATGCCAAGAAAGAAACGCTCGCGGTAGCGGGAGAAAATCACTTTAAAATTTCGGTCAAGGAGAAGGCGGCGAGGAATATGGCTAACAATCGAATTAGAGAAATTTTTGCTCGGCATTTCAAAGTGCCGATCGGAAAAGTTCGCATCATTAGCGGTTACCACTCGCCGGTCAAATTGCTCGCTATCGGATAAAGGCTTTTGGGTTATACTGAATATAAAGACTAACAATCAATCATACTTATGGCTATTACAGTACGAGTTCAGGGAGCCAATATGGAAATTACTCCTTCCATTTATAACTATGTAGTGAAAAAGATAGAAATGCTCGATAAATATGTCAATCCGGAAGACACGAGCGCTCTCTGCGACGTCGAGATTGGCAAAACGACGGCACACCACCGATCAGGCGATATTTTCAAAGCAGAATTTAATCTCCATATTGCTCACAAATACTTCTATACGGTGGCGGAAAAAGAAGATCTTTATGCCGCTATCGACGAGGTCAAGGATGAAATGGCGGAAATTCTCACACACGAAAAAGACAAGCGTATCTCGCTATTGAAGCGCGGGGGGCGGAAAGTCAAACGGATACTGCGTGGCTGGTATCGCAAGTAGAGACGCTCGGCATTTATTTCCAAGAGGTCGCTTGGAGATCATTTTTGAAAGCACACGTAAAATTCTGCCCGCTTCGCCAAGCTCCAGCGAGGCGAGCTGAATTTTCTACTCTGCTCGGCGCCGTCGCGCCTGCGCAAGGCTTTCAAAAAAGATACTCCTCGCTTGATGTTGGAAACAAATACCTCGCTTGATTGGAATGAGCAAGCCCTCCCTGCCTGCCGGCAGGCAATGTTTTGCAAAAGTAGCGCCTCGCTAAGTTGTAAAGGAAAGTCAACAAGCCCTCGCTTAGGCGGAAGCCCTTGGAAACAAATACCGCGCTTTGTTGGAATATGAACCCAAAAAATATTTAGAGGCCGCGCAGAAATTCCTCGTAGGTCATTTCTCGTTTTCCTTCGGGAATAACTTTTTTTATCTTTAGTGCTCCGTCTTCGAGGCTCGCCTCGGTAATCGTAACGCGTATCCTCTTGCCTTTACGGTCTGCAAAAAAATACGCGTTGGGCCAGCCGCCGTAGGCCATGATCTTTCGGTAGTTAAGGTATGGATCATCATTAAGATTGATCTCGGCATCTTCTTTTTCGATTTTTTTTGTGTACGTTGCGTCTCTCTCGTCTTGTGGTAGGGCTTTGACGGCACCTTCGAGCCATTCGGGCAAAATATCGGCAAGGAGGCTCGCTCCCACTTTTGCCAATAATTCCTCAAGCTTCTCATGGTTCGTTGGCCAGTCGGCCACCTCAACTTTTTTTTGGGAAACAATCGGCCCGTGATCCATCTTTTCATCAATCTCGATGATTGTTACGCCGGTTTCTTTTTCATCCGCAAGAATAGCGGTTTGTACGGGAGATGGGCCACGTAGCTTCGGCAAAAGCGAGGGATGAATATTGAGCGTTTTTCGCCGAGGCAGATCGATAATTTCACGAGGGATTATTTTGCCATAGGAAGCAACGATAAATAGGTCGTAGTTTTCTTCCGCAAGCTTTCGGGTGAACGGCTCGTCTTTAAGATTTTCCGGTTGCAACACTGGGATGCTCATCTTGTCTGCCCAGAGCTTGACCGGCGGGGGAGTGAGCGCCAAATTCCGTCCTTTGGGCATGTCCTTAGTTGTAATGATAAGCGCAGCCACAATACCTCGTGCTTTGAGAGTTTCGAGCACCGTCACTGCAAATGAAGAGGTTCCAAAAAATACAATTTTTGCGTTCATGTTAGGCTTCTTCGGGGAGAATCTCTTTAACGCCGGTTGCTTTGTCCGTAAATAAAATACCGTTCAGGTGATCCATTTCATGTTGGAAAATCTGTGCCAGGAGACTGCTGCCGCCCCGCAGAAAGAGCTTTCCTTTTTCATTGTACGCTCGGACAGAGGCTTTCTTGTGCCGCTTTACCTTGCCGTAGTAGTGACGAACGCTAAGACAGCCTTCCTCGAGCGTCTCTTTTTCCTTTGACAGTTTTGTAAATTCTGGATTGATGAAAACCATGTCCGGCATTTTCTCGTCTTGCTCGTTTTTCATAAGCGAGAAAACTTTGCCGGACACGACAAAAATTCGGAAAGGTTCTCCGATCTGCGGCGCGGCCAGGGCAACGCCGTCCTCTTCGCGTGCGAGGATTTTTTTCATCTTATCTACCAATCGCCGTATCTTGGGAGTCGTAATCTCTTCAGGCGATACGCTTTTGGCAATGCCGCGAAGAGCCGCATGCTCTTTTTGGAGAATTTCGTTCATTATCGTCATATTATAGGGCGCTTGGCACTTACTTCCAAGAGCACGCGTCAATTTTTCCAGCGACAAAATTGCGCTCACTCTCGCCAAAGTCTCCGTCCAGGGGCGGAACCATGCGACTTTGGCTCCGAGAGTCTCTTGAAAGTAAATGCCTCGCTAGGGCGGTAAGCCAATCGCGCTCACTAGTCTTTTCAAAGGAAAATCCTCGCTAAGTTGGGAGAACACAATGAAAAGCACTGCTCACTAACACTAACAAAAAGGACCTCATTGCGAGGTCCATGAAATGATGAGCCAGCAGAGAAAAAAGATCACGACCACGATTACGCTTACCCACGTCCATATTGTTTTCGACTGCTTCTTTCCCATTACGCACGTTCCATTTCTTCTCCTCCGGTTTTGCGCTTGCTGCTCCATCCGTGCCAGCTCTTGGCCGATCGCGATGAAACTTCTTCGTCCGTGTAGAAGTGGCGAGTTTCGCACGTGAGGCTCCTTTGTTCTCGAAAGAGATTACTATATCTCCAATAGCTCGTCAACCCTCCGACCGCGCTTAGGATTGGCATTGAGAAAGAGTGGACAGCTATGCATTGCGTCATTCATCGCAAGCTCCAGTTTTTCTTATTCAATTATATGAGGAGCGGAGACTAGAGTAAACTCTCCGGGTCAATGTCTACCGAGAATGATGGCGGTAGGGAGAGCAATTTTTCCTTGAGTGTTTCGTCGACCCACGATTCTCTCGGGATGCGGATAAGGGCATTCATTATAAACTGGCCTCGGACGGTCGAAATAAAAGCGGGGAAAACTTCCGGCTGGTACTCTTCGAGCGTCCCCTTGAGCATCTCCACGTTCTTTGTCACCGTATTTTTATCTCCTCGCGCGCTCACTTTAATCAAAGTCGAAAATGGCGGAAAATTGAATTTCTTTCGCAGCTCGATTTCCTCGCGAAAGAAATCGAGAAGGTTGCCTTTTATGGCATAGTCAAAAACCGCCTGCTTGATATGGCGGGTTTGAATGAGGAAATGTTTGGTCGCCAGCACGCGCATCTTGAGAAGAATGCTCATAACCTTCTCATTGATTCGAAAATCAGGGATAGAGAAGAGCGAATCGACGGAAACAACGGCGGCATTTTCGATTTTACGCGTGAGGTAGGGGAGCGCCATCTCTGTGCCGATAAGTACAGAACCCGGTGTATTGTAAAATTTCTCCGCCATTTCGAGCGCTTTTTTGTGCGTGGGAATATTATCTTTGTCCATGCGAAAAAATTTAATATCGGGGAATTCATTGCCGAGCTCGCGTTCCACCAGTTCGATACCCACCCCAAGAGTGGTAAGTTTCCAGCTTTCGCAGTTTTTACAGCGAATCTCCGAGCCCACGCGCTCGCCGCATTTATGACAGAGGAAAAAATTTTTCCCGCCCGCCCTGTGGAGTACGATAGGCGAGCTACAGCGGTCGCAGGTAATGACGGCGCCGCAGTCGCCGCAGACGGTCGAAGGGGCCAAACCGCGCCGGGCGGCGAAGATGAAAAGGTTGCCGTTGGATTCGCGGTTCCTTGCGACGAGCATTTTAAGCTCATCAGAGAGGATGCGAAAAGGCATTTTTTCGTCGTATTCCTTATATTTTTTCATGTCGACGATTTCTTGTTCCGCCGTTGTAAGCGAACGGGATTTTAGCGGAGCGAACTCGAGGTACTCGCCCGAGCGGCCCCGGCCGTAAGTTTCGGTGCGAAGCAAGAGATCGCCGAGAATAAATTTTGCCTTGATGTTTTTGGCGTAGAGTTCGGCGAATGTTCGCATATCGAGGTGGGGCCGCTGTTCGCGCTTGTAGGCCTTGGAGTTTTCCTTTTCAACGATAATGGCACCGAGGTCTCCGCGCGGTATGCCGAGGAACGAGGGAGTGGCGATGATGAGGAGCGGATGCTCGAGAGCGAGGATTTCTTTCCAAACCGCACCCTGTTCATTTTTGGTCAGCGTGCCGTGGAGAACAAATGTATATTTTTCGATGCCTCGTTCAAGGAGCTCGGATGCGTTTTTGATGTCCTGAATGGTCGGCAAACAGAAAAATACCGAACGCTTTTGGGCGAATTCCTCACGAATCAAGCTTTTGTAATTGGCAAAGCGCTCCTCATCGTCGGATTGGAGCACATATCGTTCGGGAACCGGAGCCCTCTCGCGTGTGACAGCGCTCTCAATATTGGGCGGGTTTAGAACGATGGCCTTCGGGGTAACAGCGTCGAGGACGCTGCCTGTGGTGGTGGCGAAGTAGTCAGCCGCCTCTCTCGCGGTCTTAATAAATTCTTGGCTGAAAATCCTTCCCGCTTTGGACTTGCCGATTTTTTTGAGCTCAAAAGGGGCGCGCTTTAGTTCCGCTTTATGTTCCGATGCGTTATCTGAAGAGAGTACTAGTGCCGGTACCATTCGTTTTCGGAGCGGCACGGTGATCATGGTACCGGGCAGGAGATCAAGTGATGTGAAATAGGAGAGGGCTTCTTTTCCGATTCCTTTGCTGATAGGAATAACGCTTATAACTTTTAGCGGCACATCGTTAGTAGCTAATTCGTCCGAGCGCCTCGCCGTCTTTTACGAAGATGGCATGATCAGTATTTTTGTAGAAGATAGGTTCGTTACCTTTGTAAATCGGGTGGAGATTTTGCACCTTGGTTTTATCGAGTTCAAGCGCGAAGATGCCGTTCTCGGCGGCAAAAATAACCACATCGCCGCGATCCTTGAAGAAATCGAGGTCACGCACGAGCGACTTGAGTTCAATAACAGTTAAGAGCTTTTGGCAGGCACCCTCAATGCAGAATATCTTTGGCATGGAAGTATCGCTGCCGTTCCATTCGGCGAAAATGCTTTCGCCCTCCGCCCAGATAGAGATCGTGCCATCAGCCGATTTTTTCTTGCTCGTTTGACTCGGTAGCCCCGCGTTCACAACGAGTGAATTGATCCGTCCTCTTTCAGGGTCGGCCTCCGTAATGACCGTCACCTCCGGACTTTTTAGCACCAAAAAGGGCCGAAGCGACGTACTTGTCTCTTCTCTAACTTCGATCTCTTTGAGCCACGGCAAATAGTCATCGTGGCTACGAGGACCGAATGCTCTCGTGCCGAGATTGAGAGAGTGACTACTTCGTTGTCGGTCGAGGTTGTTACTTTTCGCTTGTTATCAATGAAAACGGTGGTTTCCGCTAAAGGAACCGTAATCTCAACTATGCCAGTTTCGCGGGTGATGAGTAAGTAAGCGCCGGCGATCAGGGCAAGCGCGACAATTCCGATTGCAACATATTGATTTTTTTTCATGGGTTTATAGTACACGCTTGACATTAGTTTTCAAGAGCACGCGTCAATTTCCCCAGCGAGGAAATTGCGCTCCCTCTCGCCAAAGCTTTCGCCTATCGGCGCTACCGTGCAGCTTTGGTTCCCCGCCTTGACTCGGCGAGGCAGGCGAGAGTCTCTTAAAAACTAATGTCTCGCTTAGATGGTAAAATGGCAAGTGCTCATGATTTTAATATAGAAATCTTAGCGCCGATTTTATTAAGACGGCTGACCAAGTCTTCGTAACCGCGATTGATGCTGTAGACGTTTCGAAGAACGGAAGTCCCTTCGGCGGCGAGCATGCCGATGAGGAGAATGGCAGCCGGACGCAGTGCCGGGGGACAAATGGCCTCGGCAGCGTGAAGTTTGGTCGGACCGATGACATAGAGGCGGTGGAGATCGACGAGCACCGTGTTTGCGCCCAGTTTATCAAGATCTTTGTTGTGAATCTGACGATTTTCGTATACCCAATCGTGGATGATGGTCTGCCCTTCGGCTTGAGTGGCGATCACCGCAAAGAAAGGGAGATTATCGATATTGAGTCCGGGATACGGACGACACTCGATCTTTTCTTCAAGCGCTTTGAGGCGCGAAGGATAGGTTTTTATATCAACGAGGTTGGTCTGGCCGTTCTCCGCTTTATAGCGCTTGAAAATTTTATATCGGAAACCCATCTTCTCGAGTTTTAGAAGTTCAAGTTCCAAAAAATCGATCGGGCAGCGGGTAATCGTAATCGAGGAACGAGTGACGATCGCGGCAGTAATAAGAAACATGGATTCAATCGGATCTTCGCTTGGGTAATAGGTGACAGGAGCATCAATTTTTTCCTTGCCCTCGACGGTGAGGGTGGTGGTACCGACGCCCTCAATCTTTACGCCAAGCTTTTGGAGGAAGAAACAGAGGTCCTGCACCATGTAGTTGGC
>JAUSIJ010000032.1 GCA_030647855.1 bacterium
ACTGAAAAGAAGTCAGCTGTTCTTCGTTTTGATACCACGCCCACGAACCCACCGCGAAGGCCGCTATAATGGCTACAATAATAGTGAGCAGTTTGAAAGCAGAGCGTGTATTGCGATTTCGTGTTTCCCCCATGGAATAAGGGTAACCGTTCGCTATTAAAAGTCGGTGAAAAGGGGGCGTTTGCTCCCATTACCTCCTAATCGATCAATGTGCGCAGTATGTCCAGATTTTTTTTGTCTGGGCCCTTGTCATCGAATCCGGGTGTTTCAATGATGAACGGAAGAGCTCGCAGTTTTTTATGGTTGAGAAGGAGCTTGAAGGTTGTGAGGCCGATCTTACCTTTGCCTATATTTTCATGACGATCTCGAAGCGACCCGAACGAATCTTTGCTGTCATTGGTGTGTATGAGTTCCAGTTTAGGAAGACCTATAAGAGAGTCAAAGAGAGAAAGAAAGCCCTCGAGTTTTTTTTCGCTTGTAATGTCATAGCCCGCCGCGTGTAGGTGGCATGTATCAAGACAGACTCGAAGGCGGCGATTGTTAACCGCCTTGATGATCCAGGCGATCTCCTCTATTCGCTTGCCTATCTTCCTCGTGCCTGCATTTTCGATCATGAGTAAGGTGCTTTCCGGCGTTTGTCCAAGAATTGCCTTGAGATGTGAAATGAGTGCTCCGTGAGCGCTGTAGTCATCCCCTTCGGCGTTGTTATTTTTCAGAGAGCCGAGGTGAACAATGCTGCCGCGGATGCCGATCGTATCGGCAAGTTTTAGTTCAGCCACAAGTGACTCTACCGACCGTTCGCCAACGAGGCCGACTTGCGCCAAATTAATGAGGTAGGTCGAGTGAAAATAGACAGGGTCAATACCGAGTTCTCTCTTCCGTTTGATAAACGTCTCGGCTTCTGGCGGGGCAATTTTAGGAAGCAGCCAGCGGCGAGGCGAAGTCGAAAAGATCTGCAGGCAGTTCGCCCCGATAACGCTCGCGCGTTCGAGAGCTTTGCTCATGCCTCCGGCTATTGATAGGTGTGCTCCTAATCTGTGACTCATGGTTCTCTGGTGCTGGCACTGTACCACAATTACTCACTTATAATTATTGCCGACGTAAGCGAGCAAAATGAGAATGCCTTTTATTTTACCTTCCCCAAAAAAGGGATGTTCAGGTGCTGCCGCTTAGATTCACCTTTAAAAAGATGCCGACGGCGATCCGGAATACTGGCCCTTTCACCCGTATGCTGCGGTTCGGCCATAGCTACCGCGCTCGAGCCGACAAAAACCGTATGCTTGCCGTAGCGGCGATCGAGCATATCAATAGTATCAAATACAGTCCTCATTCCTTCTATTCTTCCTGTTTCGCCGAAGAGGTCAAGCGTGGCAGCTCCGCTTGCGACAAGCGACGAGAGCACGACGCCTGTTGCCCGGTACCGAATCGTGCTCCGATATACTTTATCGAAATTATTTCCCACAATTTTTATTATTTCGGTAGGAACGGCAAGGGGCACCGCGAGGCAAAGCTCAAGTCCTTTATGACTAAATTCACTCGTGCGCAGATAAAAAGCCACCACCTTCGCTCTCATGCCGTGCTCGCGCGCTCTAATGCAGGCGTTTTCTATATTTTTTGAAAGCTGAGAAAAAACAAATGCACGGTCAGCCGTTGGCGGCGTAAATGTCCGGGACTTGATTATCGAACCGATGTCCCGACGGGGTGAAAGTTCGAGTTCCAAAACAAAGTCACCCCGAAGTTCCTGCCAAATCTCCCGATATGGTTTTGAAAACCGGCTCTGCTCAATCCATAATCTGTCCTTACTGGCAAAGTCAAGAGCGGTAATCACGCCGAGCTTATTTAGATAAGCGCTTGTAGATCCGCCGATTCCCCAGATCTTTCCAACAGGAAGATCCGCCAAAAACCGGTGAATCTTTTTTGCCGGGATTATCGTAAATCCGTCGGGTTTGGCAAATTTCGACGCGACTTTGGCAATAACTTTATTCGGCCCCAATCCCACGCTAAAGGTCATACCGAGGTCTCGCGCCAATTCTTTTTTTATGGCGGCGGCAATGTTTTCGTAGCTTGTCTTGTGGAGACGCCGCAGCCCCGTAAGATCGGCGAAGCACTCGTCAATACTGTACTCTTCGATAGTGGGCGTAAAGCGACGGACAATTTCGTACATGCGACGGGAATAAAGCGAATACGTTTCATAATCCGACGGCAGGATGACGGCATCGGGACAAACGCGTCGTATCTCTCCTATAGGCATACCCCTTGTCACTCCACGCCGTTTTGCCTCATAGCTCATCGACGCGGCAATGTTGCGCTCCTTACCCGTAACTACCGGCTTGCCGCGCAGGCGCGGGTTTCGCGCGACCTCACACGAAGCAAAAAAAGCATCACCGTCAACATGAAGAATGGCTCGTGGGAACGAGCGCACGGAAAACTGCATAGTACATGATATTTAATATTTCCTAATAACGCCCTTCACAATAGCGGCAATGCGCAATCCTTCCGTCGGATAAATCGGCTTGTACTGTTTATTGGCTGGCTCAAGCCAAACTTTACCGCCGCGATCCCTAAAATACTTCATTGTCCATTCGCCATCCACTTCGGCAATGACAATATCTCCGTCGCTCGCTTTCTCCGACCGCTCGGCGATAACGAGATCTCCTTTGGCGATATGCGCGTCAATCATTGAATCTCCGTCTACTTCGAGAAGATAGCTCGATTCTTTTTTTTCAATCAGGAAATCCTCGAGATTCATAGAATCCCGAAGCTCTTCTTCCGCCGGTGACGGAAATCCGGCCTTGACAAGACCGAGGAGAGGTAACTCACTCTCAAGGCGTCTCGGCAGAAGCCTTCCGCTTTTGTCCTTGTCAACGATACCTTCATCAACGAGTTTTTGAACAAGTTTATAGACGGCATTTTTTGAACGGAAGCCGAGGAGCGCCGCGATCTCACTGTAGGTCGGCATGCGTTTGTGGGCATGATAGAAGCTCGTGATTTTGCTTATGTAGTGTGTGTCCATAATTTAAAAGAAACCGAGAAAGCTAAGACTCTGAAAAAAAGATCTCTGACGCCCCTTAATGCGACGAAGTTCGCGCAATAAAAATTTGTGCCGGCGCGCCTCGGCGAGATATGGTCTTCCCTCGACGATCTTGCGGTCGATGTTCGCATTGACGAGGCGGATTTTATTTTCAATGAGTTGTTCTACTTGGTGTTTGCTCATAGCGGTGCGCTTATTCCTATACAAGCAGTATAGGTGAACAATCGTTCACCTGTCAACCCCGTTAGGGGTTTAACACACATCACATAAACTTCGTCAAATGTTAACTCCCGATAACACCTAATATCAAGCTCTAAAATCATGTTAGATAGAGCTGCCGCTATTTCGAAAACCTCTTGCTTTTTTTTAAAAAATATGGAGTATAGAGTAAACGTTCCTTTTCAAGGAGGTACTATGGGCGCCACTACCAAGCGCAGACCAATGGGGAAAGACCCCAGAATTCATCCCGCGGTTCGCATCTATGTGCTGCCAAACGGCAGAATGCCTGAACGCGGCAGCGATGGAGCTGTTGCCTTTGATGTCTTTGTCCGAGCCATTGTGGCACCACATCTCGAACCGAACACACCACTTCGCAAGACGGTCTTCGACTTCAGGGAAAAGCCCTCGGGCTTTAACGGATATGTGAGGCTCCATCGTCCTAATCGAGAAGGACCCGAAGTGCTGGCATATATGCTCCCGCCAAAAGACTCAATCATCGTCGGCGTCGGGTTCATCGTCGAGATGCCTTTTCCGCTCTGCTATCTCGTGCTGCCAAAGAGCGGCCTCTCGACAGTGCAGGACATCCACATCATCAACGCGCCGGCTCCAGTTGATTCGGACTACCGTGGCGAAGCTGGAGTTCGTTTGGAAAACAGGAGTATTAATCCTTTCCCCATTTACCAAGGGCAAGCGATCGCTCAGATTCTTTTCACTCGGGCTATCATGCCAGACTTCGTCAGGAAAGAGCACTACCTTGATCTCGCGCCTTCCCTGCGAGGCGCTCACGGCTTCGGTTCAACAACGAGCCGCTAGCTCAAAAGTTATCCCCCACCAACCGGTCGGGGGATTTTTTTCTAGAAAAAGACGCGCCTCAAACTGAGTGAAATGTAATATAAAAAAGGCTGTGCACTTCTGCATCAGCCCTTAAGTTCAAAGGTGTGCCCGGTGAGCATCTCCAAATCTCGAATCTTTTCGAGCTTATCGGAGAGCCAGGCTTCGCCTTCGCGCACCGTATTTTTCCCCATGCGCCGCCAAACTTTAAGAATTCTCTGCCGTACGGCTTCTCGTGTCACTCCCGTTCTTTTCCTCACCTCATCATATGTGCGACAGACCAGGGAATCGTCAAAACCATAGCGGCTCTCAAAATCGAGCCGGCCTTCGGGGTTTACGATAATCTCTCTGATTGAGGAAATAAATTTTAAGAGCTCCTGGCAAGCGAGCTCGTATTCTTCCTCCGCCATTAGCACCTGCTCCGGCGTAAGTCCACCAGAGGGAAACGAGTACCGGCAACGCGGTGTCATTCGACCGCCGTCCTCTTCTGTATCGCCTCTCATGAGGGATTCCATGCTTCGCGGCCTTTTGATAAGAGGCATCAAGAGGACAATATGCTTCCGCTTGATTTCGGGATATCTCCCGAGAGTTGCGGATTCGATCTCATCAAGCGAAGGAATTCTCCCCTTCTGCCCTTGGAGCTCGTAAACAATCATTCGGAGCTTCTGGAGCTTGTCATATGCCGAGTGAGGAATGGGTAGTGACTCTTCGATCTCCGGTTGAGCGCGACCGATTCCCTGCCGGATCCACCAATTCATGTAGGTGGTTATCTTGCCCTTACGCGGATCGAAAGCGCGCATGCCCCGCATCGCCCCTATGCTTCCCTCCTGAATATTATCGAGAAATTGATCGAGATCCTTACCGTTGCGGCTTCGGGAAACAACAAAGCGCAGATTATGCTCCACAAGCTTCATCTGAGCGCCCTTATTTCCGGCACGAGCTAAGCGCGATAGTTTTCGGATCTCCTTGTCAGAGAGAAGCGGAATCCTCGAAATATCGCGCAGGAAAAGCGAGAGGATGCCGAGCGGTTTAGTTCTCGGAATCCTCTTCCGTTTTGGCTTGATTTTCGCTGCCATATAACCTCCGCGGTTCAATGTACATGCTCATATCAAATTACCCCTAAAAAGGAATTTTTACCAGCTCCTCATAACATTTCCCCTATATCTCTACGTCCTCGATCGGCACTTCCGCAACCTTGCCATAACCGCAACCGCCGGGGTCAGCCAGGACCGATCCGTCAAGAGCTGTGACAGAGCCCGCATTGGCATGATAA
The DNA here is from genome assembly GCA_030647855.1 of bacterium. Taxonomy (GTDB): domain Bacteria; phylum Patescibacteriota; class Minisyncoccia; order Phycocordibacterales; family JAUSIJ01; genus JAUSIJ01. The sequence continues at coordinate 5,355 of JAUSIJ010000032.1, forward strand.
TGAGGAGCCTTGTCGCACTCGGAGCCTGTTGCCACATGAACTTGGGCTATCGGAACTTTCTTGCCACGAACCACGATTACTTTGATCTTTTCCTTCTCGCCCACAAATTCTTTTATCCCCCGCATCTCTTCATCCGTCATGGGATCAAGAGCTGTGCCTGTCGGTGTTCCTTCCCAGCGCTGTACAAAACCCCAGCTTATGGTGGTCAAAAACTCGAAAGGATAACCTTCAAGAATATTGCCGTTCAAGGTGTATGTTTCCGTACCGGTAGGCGTAGCCGGATCATTGATATCAACAAAAGTTTCCCCGCCCTCCGTCCGCACCCCGACCACCGTCACCATGTGTCCGCCGACCACTCTGCCATCCGGAGTAGAAAAGCGGATGCGCAGTTCGGCCGCGGCTCCATCCGCCATGGCATCGAGAATTTTTTCCGCCGTGCTCGCGCCTTGGGTATCGCCCACTTTTTCCGTCCTAATCGGGAGACCATTTCGGGCCGCCCACTGGTTTTTGCCCGCCACGAAGGCATCGGGCAAAACACCGTTTTGCGGCGTCCAATCCATATCCCCCTTGAGCCCGTCAACAATTTCGGTAGGTGTGGGAAGATCGGAAAGCGGAACACCGTTTTTCTCTGCAAGTGACATTATACTGTTGGCCGCGGCAGTCGGAGCACACTCGTCTTTGCGCTGTTTCAGATCGGGGACGCCTGGTCGTACAGCGCTTGTTGCAGGTTCATCGTGAGCAAGCGCTATTCCCCAGCCTTTCATGGCTTCCTCGGGATTAGTCACCGTCGACAAATCGTATGAATCACCGATCTCAACATCTAAAATTCTCGCTTTCTTCTCGAGCGTTTCGTCTCCCACCGTAATCTTTACGAGAATCTCTTTTTCCGGCAGCGAGCCTATGACCGGAAAACCCTGTGACCATCCTTCGCGGGTAGAGACAGACCGCGCTTTAACTATGTGCTCCTCCCCGGTGAGCTTCCCGTCGCCATTCATGTCAACGTAAGCGTCAACGACCGCTCTCTCTTCGAGCGTTTTTCGAAAAGGAATACGAAGCGTACCCTTGTCAATTAGGCGGCCGCCAGTAGTATAGCGAGCGATCTCAATATCTTTGCCGATAACTTTATCTTGGCCTCCGGCGTAGGCCAAAAGAATGCCGAGAAGAATGACGATAACAATGATGCCTGCAATTTTTTTCATAAAAAATGATTATTGATGAGTTTGTTCTAGCATATTTTAACTCACCTGGATACTACGAGGCATTCTTGGCCAATAGATCGGCGAAAGATTTTTGTACTTTTTCCAGCTTGGGGTTAATGACAAGCTGGCAGTACGGCGCGTTTTTGTTCCGAGCATAGTAATCGAGATGATACGACTCGGCGGGGAAGAACTTTGGAAGCGCTGTCACCTCGGTTACCAAAGGCGCCCCCTCTGCCTTCGACGCATTAAGCTCTGCAATAAATTTCCTCGCCTCTTCTTCTTGGGTGCCCGACGTTGTAAAAATAACCGATCGGTATTGCGTACCGGTGTCATTCCCCTGCCGATTTGCCGTTGTCGGATCATGGGAAGCAAAAAAAACAGTAAGAAGGTCTCTGTAGGAAATGCGCTCCGGATCATATTCAATATAAATTACTTCGGCGTGACCGGAATTACCGCTTGAAACTTCTTCATATGTCGGATTCTCGGTCGTACCTCCTGCGTAGCCCGGCTTGACCGCTATAACTCCCTTGAGCATCTTGAACACCGCTTCGGTGCACCAGAAACAGCCTCCGCCAAAGACAGCTGTTGTCATCACTTTTTCCATAAGCCTATTTTACACTATCACTGCAATGAGCGTTCGTTCCTGCCCAAACTTTTCCGGTGATTCGGCAATTTTTTCCTTTTCAAACGGGTCAATCCTTCGACTTTGCTCAGGATTGACACTGAGCTTATCGAATGTGTCAAGATTATTAGAATTTCGCAGGGATGATATAAATTCAGCCAAATTGAGATAATTTTCGTATCCGTCCGTATAGATGGTTACAAGATCGTCTTCAGTAAGCTCTACTGTGCCTCTGTTAAGATATCGTTCGGCAGTTTCCTCACCGGTAACCACTCCATAACCAATTACTTCTCCTTGTTCATTGACGCCATTGCGATATTTCTGCCAAAGAATTTTTTTGCGTTCGATAAGAGGAACCTTCTCCCAATCTTGCGGTAAATTTTTCTTTCTGCTTTTCTCGCTCCAGCATGGAGGCGAAGTAAAAGTTCGCTCATCCCTATCGTTAAAAATACTGACACCCGCGTCGCAGAGGGACCACCAGTAGAGTTTATTTTCTTTTATTAGTCCGAATGCCGTAGTAGCCGCAAATAGATCATGCTGCCAATAATCAACAGTTTCCTTGGTACGACCCTCGCTTGCGTTATATTCATATGCCGCTTGATTGCCTTCTCTAAAAACATCGACAAGCGCAATTTCGGAAAAATTCTCGTACGCCTTCTCGGCCGCCGAAATCACACTTTCACAGAAGATTTTTGCAATTGCCCCAGCACCAGATGGATTCGGATAGTTGCCACGCTCATTGGGAATGAGCGTCACACCGTCAGCTACCACATAAATCGGGTACTTATTTGAGGTGAGAAAAAAATCTTCTTTCGGCCGAGGTACTGCTTTTCCACCATCCCTTAGGGCGATAGTTTTTAGCAGCTCGTTTGAAATTGGCATGTAGACAGAAAAAAGATTCATTTTTTTATTATACCTTATCGCTTAATTAGTTGACATATTAATCTTGTTATTTTATTGTGAACATAGACAAGATTGGAGGATAAATGACCTCTCTTCGCGTTATGAATGTTCTTACTGTACTTATGGTAGTCGGGTGGCTTATGTTGGCTGTGATAATTCCGAGTTGGATCCGGTCTGTTAAAGATGAGTCCCGAGACAGACCGGTGATAAAGAGGTATATTCGTGTCCTGTCTTTTGGAATCCTCTTGGCCCTGGGAGCGATGCTAGCTGGAATAATTTTCCTTTTTCAGGCTTTACAGGATCTTCGCTAACGAAAAGGAGGTGTTAGGTGGTTCTTTGCTTGGTCTATGGCTACGGTCAAGAAAGCGACGGCAGGATTGATAAGCAAACGAGAGCACGATGCCAAAAAGCCTTT
>JAUSIJ010000044.1 GCA_030647855.1 bacterium
CGCTGTGTCTGCAAGCAGCCACGCGCTCCTCGCTAGCCAAAAGCGGTATTCAACCTATCTTTTGTCTTCGCTCGGACGCTGTGTCTGCAAGCAGCCACGCGCTCCTCGCTAGCCAAAATAGAAACAAGGGGCGTCATGCTCGAGTGGGCCCAGGCAGTCAGGCTATTTCAAAAGAACGGATAATACGCCCTCGAAAACCCACGCGACGTAGCTGCCCTGCGATCATAATGCCGTTTCGCTCGTTTCCTGTTGATATGAGGGCGGTTGCAATCCCAGAATTTGTTATTTCTTCTACGGGGAGCACTTTGTGCCCCAATAATATTTTTCCATGAAGATCTTTGCTGTTATCGAACAATCCGCGCAGGGAAAGCGAGGTCGGAATAAGCGGTAAAAGCTGGGATAGCGGGTCTCCACAGCCTATAACGCCAATCGTGCTTCCGCGGGGAAGCTTAGAGAGCGCACTCGATAGTTTTTTTCTGCGTGCCGCTATGACCCGTCGTATGTCGGCGCCGTCCATGAGGGCCTCACCGTCCGCTCGAGCGACAACGAGCACCGTGGGATAAAGGGGATCCCGTCCGCGATCGTAGTTTCGGAAGGTTCGCAGCTCCTCAACGGCTAATCCCGCCCGTTTGCAGGTTTGAAGTAACGTTTGGGGGGTAAAATAATTTACATGTTGGATATGGAACGGAGAAAAGTCCCCCGGCCTGACAAAGGTGATGTCAGGTACTTCGATGACGATTGCCCCGTCTTTTTGCAAAAAACGTTTTCGTATGTCCGTCAGGGTTTCCACGGGATACAATAAGTGCTCCAATACATGATTCATAGTCACCATATCAAAACGCTTTTTGGTGCGAGCGAGCGAAGAGAGCGAGTTCGAGAAATGGGCACCCTTCGGTATATCCATCAGCGTGATATCGTATCCAAAAAGACGAGCTGTCTTCCCCCACTCTGTAAATCTGGTTAACCACAATAAAAACGAACCGTCGTAGGAACCGTAGTCAAGCACATGGGCGCCCGACGGCGACCCCCTTCTCTGGCAGAGGGCCCGGTACATAAAGCGAGCTACCACCCGATACCGTTCAACTTGCTCCGGGAAAAATTTTTGTCCGGTCAAATCATAGACGTGGTGCTCATACAGACTGTCGTAAAATTTCGGACTCCAGACCGGATTCTGCTCTACGTGCCCGCAGGTTTTACACAGAGAAACTCTGTACTTTCTCTTTAGAGACGCAGAATATCCTCGCGCCAAAGGCTCAAAACTACGACTGCCGCCTTTACCGCACAGGGGACACTTTCGATTTTTTAAGTTTTCTTTCATGCTATGGGATGATACCGCTCCGTGGAGAAAATAATGGCACTTTATTTTTTGCACTGGCGCCAAGTACTTTGGACATTTTTTTTATCGCCTCTTCTATCATCGGCACCGTGGCCGAGGCATAACTTAATCGCGCAAACCCCTCGCCTTGTTTGCCAAAAGCAGTGCCATCGAGTACCGATACGCCCGCTTGATCGAGCATGAGATCTCGAAAAGCCGCACTGGAAAGCCCGGTCCCTCGGATATTGGCAAAAGCGTAAAATGCCCCATCGGGATAAATACAGCGTACTCCAGCGAGCGTATTGAGCCCGGTTATCAGGGCATCTTTGCGTCTTTTCAATTCTTGATAACGCGTGGTAAGTTCTTTACCCTTCACATGCAATGCGGCAATCCCTCCCCTCTGGGTAAAAACGGGAACGCACGACAAGATAGTTTCAAGCATCAGTCCAAGCTTCGTCGCAATAGATTGTGGAGCAATGGCAAACCCCAGGCGCCAGCCGGACATAGCGAATATCTTCGAGAAGCTGTAGAGAATGATCGTTCTCTCATGGCAGTGGTCCAGCGCCGAGACCGAAAAAGGTTTCATCTCGGAAAGCGAGCGGTATACTTCATCGGTCAAGATAGAGCAATTATATCGCTTGGCTAAAGCATAGATTTCTCTGGTATCCTCCTCGGACATGATTGATCCCGTGGGATTATTTGGCGAATTAATTATGATGAGGCGAGTTTTTGAGCTCATCTTTTCTTTCACGTCGTGGGCGCGCATACGGAAATTATTCTCTTCCAAAATAGGCACCGGTACTCCCCTCATGCCGGCGTATGAGATAACCGCGCTATACGTTGGGAAGCCAGGGTCGGGATAAATTATTTCTTCACCGGGATTGACCAGTGTGCGGATGGTAAAATCAATGAGCGCGTTAGCGGGTGAAACGAGAACCTGCCCCACATCGGGCATAAAACCCCATTCCTTTTCGGCATAGTGCCGAATTTCCTGACGCAAGTCCCACAGACCCATCGAATCGGTATAGTGCGTTTCTCCATTGTCGAGCGACTTTTTAGCGGCGGCAACAACCTGTGGGGGGGTTTCAAAGTGGGGATCCCCAATCTCAAAATGAATAATTTTTTTGCCCGACCGTTCAAGAGCTTTGACCTGTGAAAGAAAAGCGAACATTGGCTGACCGATAAGATTTTCGGCGGCGCGCGAGAGTTGATGCATACCTTAAAACTTTAACCTTTCGATAATTCCCTGTTCAGGATCAGTGTTTACCTCAACGATAACAGGCCCTTTCTTTTTGAGAATTTTCTTCACTTTCAACGCAAGCTTTTCGTTGTTCTCGAGGCGAACAACGGGTAAACCATATGCTTTGGCAATGGCGGTAAAATCCGGGGCCGCGTAGCCCGTAGAAGGTTCGGTACCGAAGGTGCGGCCGTCAAATTCCTTCCTCGTGGGAAAGCGGATGGTGGCGTATGAATGATTGTTCAGGATAAAAACTTTCACCGGAATTTTATTATAGGCGAGAGTTTGAAATTCCTGGATATTCATCTGTGTCCCCCCATCACCGATCACGCACACAACGGTCGCACGAGGTCTTGCGTACCATGCTCCAATGGCGGCCGGTATCGCGTAGCCCATGGGCGAGCAGCCCCAAGCCGAAATGAAACGCTGCTCTGCTCCCTTGGCAAGATACGACTGTACCATCCAGGTTAGATTGAAACCGCAATCAACCGAAAAAATATCTTGTTTTTTGAGTTCTTTGGAAATTATTTTGCCGAGGAGATACGGACTGACATGAGACTTCTCGGTTTCCTTGCGCGTACCATCGATAGCAAACTGTTCGGCTTTTAATTTTCGTAACTCCGCATGCCATGGCGAAGGAACGGTGATCCGCGTCGCCGCGGTGCGAAGCGAG
>JAUSIJ010000050.1 GCA_030647855.1 bacterium
CGTATCGGAGATGTGGTTAAGGCGCAGCGAGACTTGCGAACTACCGGCGATACTTGGCTTGCGCAAGGTAATGGTGGAACGGTTCGGGGCTTCGACGGTTTTGTTGTTCATGAACCATGAATAGTTGAGGGCAAGGTCCCCTGCCGATTGGGCACTGAAATAATATGGCGAAGGAGCGAGCGTAATCTCATCACCTCCGAGCGTAATTTGGTTTACGAGCGCTTTCTCGTAGATCACGCCATAAAGAGGATGCTTCTCATAAAACACAATTGTCGGCGCTTGTGCAGTGAGCGTTACCTTTCCTTTCGCTTTGACGCTCTCGTCAAGCGTCCCCACCTCGACTTCAATCGTAATCGGTTTTAAGATGTACGTCCCCTTGACGACGAACGTGGATTTGCCGAAACCCGAGGCGATGGTCTCTACTTTGTCATTTTTCTTCCACTTGTAGACGAGGTTTTTAGCGGGAATCGGTGCTCCTTTGCTGTCACTTAAGGACGGCATCGCCACAATGGTAGCGAGCCCTAGATATGGAAAGAGCGCTTTACCTTTGTAAAAAGGCGGCACGTAGGAATTGGCTTCGACGATAAGATCAACATCAGCCGGCCTTACCGAGAGAAGCTTTTCTACCACTGCTCCCTCAATCGTACGAATAACCACGCGCAGTTTGCTCGTGGAACCGATTTTCCCCGCTCTAAATTGGAATCTGGTGGCTCCTACCTCCCTTTTTTGCTGTTTGCCGTCAAGAATCCAGGTGATGTCGGCGCGATTGAGATCGGTTGAGTAGCTTACCAGACCGGCACTCACTTCTTCGAAGGCGCGAGATGCTTCGGGTGTAACCGTGAGAGAAATACTGCCGACAAAAGATTGCGAAAAAAGTGACAGGGGCAGAAAGAGTAGAAAAAAAATACTGATTATTAGGAGTGGCGGACTCGCTCTCATACTATTTTATTCTAACACAACCGAAAAGTCGGTTTGACGCATTCGACAGACTCAGCGTCAATCCTGAGCTCATCGAGTCTGAAGACTCTTCAGAGTCTGAACGACATAGCCGAAGGATTGACAGAGGAACTTACCAACATCTTATTACGATGAGCGAGGGGTCTCGCGCAAAAAAGCGAAGTTTTTGCATGAGCCACGAGCGAAGTCGGAACAAAGGGTTGAATACCCCGCGCTCTTGGCGCAGGGTGTAATACCCTTTACTTTTTCGGGAGCGCGTGTTTGAGAAGGCGCTCCCCTTTTACCGAAATAAGGATCATCACCACGGCAAAAGTCCATGCCGGAAGGGCATTTAGGATGGGGAGGACCTCGGCTACGAGGCTTCCGCCCATGGTGAGCGTACGTTTGGAACTTCCGAAAGAAACGCCGCGTATCTTAAACCAGGTAAAGAAGTGCATCCAGGCCCACAAACCGATTATGCTTGAAATGAGCCAGCCGAGCACAGGAATAAAAGTCAGCAAAAACTGAACGCCGTCGTAAACGAGCGCTGTGCCGACCATAAAGGCCGCCGTGATATCGCTAATGTCAGCTTTTTCCCGCATTTAATTGCGCCTTTGTCTCTTCTTTGTGAGAGGGTTCCTCCATGGCTTCGCTCGGGCGAGACGGGTCGGGCTCGGCTTGGAGAAGCTCCTGCTTAGCCTTCTGGATGGCCAAGAGTTGGGATGGATCCGAGGTGATAATCTGGTCTTCGGTGTAGGAAGCGATTATTTTAATAGCCACGTGTTTTAAGCCGGCGAAGAAAATGCCTTCTCCGACATCAGATTCGAGCAGAAGATATTTCTCTTCGTCGGTCAGATTGAAGGTTTGCTGCAATTTGTCGATCGAGGTGGGCGATTGTTTAAGGAGGATCTGGATCGAAGAGTTGGTTACGATCGGAAGACCGTACGGGGACTTTAGGAAGTCGTCCACGTCTTGGGTGATGGTTGCAAGCCCCAGGAAATATTTTCGTCCGCGCTTGGCCAGGCTATAGAGAAAAGAGGCTGTGTCCTCGGATTTCATCATCCACCATGCTTCGTCAATGACGAGCAGCCTGCGCCGAATATTTTTGCGGATGGCATTCCAGATGAAGTGGGTGACGATGTACATGGCGACGGGCTTGAGCTCATCTTCCATATCGCGCAGCGAGAAAACTATAAATTTCTTGTTGATATCCACGTTGGTCGGGCGATTGATAAATCCCGCCCACGTCCCGCGCGTATACTTGGAAAGTTTTTGAGCGAGCGACTCGCCCCCCTCCATACCCGAGAGGACAAGTTCGAAATCAGAGAGAAGTGGCGGGTCAACGGATGAAAAGTCTGAATCGGCGGTGATGTCTTTCAGGGCGTATGTTTCGGTGATGGCTCGGTCAACGATGGCGTCTTCCTCCGGTGTCAGGCCACCCATCATGATGCGGAATAAACCGACGAGGTTAATAATATTTGAGCGCAAGACCGATACGGGCGATTCATCGGGCGCCGGAATCGGGAGGTCAAAGGGATTGATGTGGTTATCGGAATTAAGCGAGATGTTAAAGTAGCGTCCCCCGGTCGCTTCGGCCATGTATTCGTACTCGCGCTCGGGGTCAATGACGATCACCTCTGTGTCAAACATGAGGGTGCGGAGAATTTCAAGCTTGGTGGCGTAGGATTTACCGGAACCGGACTTGGCGAACGTGATCGAGTTGTAGTTTTCAAGCGAAAAGCGATCAAACAAAACAAGGCTTGAATTGTGACGGTTGATACCATAGAGGATCCCTTTGTCCGAGGTAAGGTCAAAGGAAATAAAAGGAAAGAGGCTCGAGAGCGGCGAGGAATTGAGTTTCGAGTGCACCGCAAGCTCGTCCTGGGCGATCGGCATGATGCTTCTGAAGCCTTGCTCCTGCTGGAAGAGCGCTGGCTTGACGTACACTAGTTTAGATTCGAGTATCGAGCGGATCTCACTCTCGATTTTGTCGAGCTCATTCTCAGTTCCGCCGTAGACCGATATGTAAAGGCCGACATCGAACATCTTTTGCTGGGCTTGCTGAAGATCATCGCGGAGCTGCTCAAGATCCTGGTATGCCGTATCGAGGACAGGATCGCGTACCAGCCCTTTTTCTTCTTTCATGTGGATCTGGCTCTGCACCTCGGCTACTTTTTTCTGAAACTGGCGCAAGATTTTTGCAGTCTCGATCGGATGAATAAAGATCGAGATATCGAAAACTTTGTCGAGATTGATAATCGGGGCGAACCAGCTTTCAGCCAGGAAACGCGGGTAAGAAATGACGAAAAAAGTTCGAAGAATTTTATCGCCGAGGTTAAGCTCGCGCGGTGTTACCTTGAGGGCGGACGGGGCGATAATATCGCGGAGCTCGAGAGTGCCCGCTTCGTAGATTTCCTGCGGCAGAATCGGCGATATCTCGGCGGTCGGCTTCTTTGTTCTAAAAATGTCAAATATACCCATGTTTTTAAGTTTTGACCTGTATCGGTTTTTCCGTCTCGCCGGGATTGAAGAGCTTGTAAAATAATTCGATGATCTCCTCAGTGCCGAGCTGGGCGGTCCGGACCCCACTACGTACTAGACCCTGTTCTACAATGGCCATGCGCTGCTCAATCTGTGTGCGGTTCTCCTCGAAATTATCCGCTTTCGCTTGTGGCGCGGAGACTTGTTTTTTTCCGAAAAGTCTCGAAACTTTTTTCCCCTGCATGACCGCCGGTGTATATGGTACGACAATAAAAAAGCTCTTGGTCATTATGTTGGTGTTTTCAGTAAATGTTCTGATAAATTCTATGTATTCTTGCGTTTGTATTTTCATCAGCTCATTGACTTGTTCTTTGTGGCGCTCTTCTAAGAGAGCGAGGTACGGTCGGATATCAAGGCGACGCGACTCCATGAAGATCTGGACAGAAAAATCGAGCGAATTGAGGAACTCTTGGAACTGAAGGATAATTGAATTTTTTTCATCCTCCGACTTGAGGGAAAAGTTAAGCGAAGACGCGATGAGGATAGCGCGGAGCGACCCGTCTTTGAGTACCACTATACCGTCGCGCACCTCATCGATCGGCACAAATTGTTGAGTCGCTCTCGACTGCGTTTTATTTATCATGGGTTACAGGATTAGGTGCTTCGTGGATATCAAGGCTCCAGGTGAGCTCTTTGAGCTTACTCTCGGAAAGCCGCGGCACAAAAATGGGAGAGCGCTGGGCCTCCACAGCCTCGGCCTTTTTTTGAGCTACCTTTTTTTCAACTTTCTGCCAGATATAGAGCCTTGGGTGCATCATGTATTTGAAAAAAGCCTCAAGAACGAAGACGAAAGGCTTGTTGTTTATTTTATAAAAAGCCAGAGCCAAGGAGAAAACAATGGTTGGCAGAATAAAAAAAATGGCAATGAAAAGAGGCAGAAAACGGTAAAAGATGAAGGTGGCCGATGCTCCGGCGGCAAGGTAAATGAATTGACGGAGTGTCAGCGGCCCGAAGATTTTATC
>JAUSIJ010000009.1 GCA_030647855.1 bacterium
GATGAGATACGTCTTAGGCTCTACGAGACAACCTACGGGGAAAATTTTGAGTGGGACGATAACTGGCTTCGTCCGCTCTCGGCTTGGCGATGGCTCCACTTTATTCTCGATGACCTCCTTGATTGCTCCCTTGGTTTTGAAGCAGTCGCATCCATATTCGAGCTTAAGCTCCTTCTGTGGCCGGCCAAGATCGAGTGGTATCGCGATCTCGGTATCGCGCTAGGCAAAGCCGGGCGGGGAGCTCTGGCTGTCCCCTGTCTTGCCTATTATCTTGAGACGAACCCGAAGGACAGAAACAAAAAAGAGCTCACCGAACTTTTGCGAATGCTCGAGAAATCAAAACTCCCTGCCCGATAAGGGAGTTTTTTTGTAGATATAGAAAAAATAAAAAAGACCGCCTGTACATGACAGCGCGGTCCTAAAGAGTGACTACTGCATCGTGCAAAAATAATGATGATTGAGGTTCCTTTCTCATCGTCATTACCTCCTTATCCTACTAATCGAACATATCGCTGCCAATAACTCGCCACTGCGCCGCTCGAGGTGCCTTTGATGACCCACCACGGCCGCCCATTCTTATCGAGCGGGTTGGGAATTTCCTCCAGTTCATACCGCCCCGGCTCTATAGTGATCGGCGCTTGCCACTCGGGATCATCAAACATGTACACCATGAGCGGCTTCTTCAATACCGCAATCATACGAATCACCTTCTTTCTCTTCCTCATGGAAGCAATAATCTATTTTTTATCCTACCATAGGTCGGTGAACAAGTAATTAATCATATAAATTTTCATATATACTTAAATTGTGCCCCATATTCACGAAAAAATTGATTTTACCGTGGAAGTCTTTATTGTTTACGACAATAAAGTACTTTTGCGAATGCACGACAAGTATAAGATATGGCTAAGCGTGGGTGGCCACATCGAACTTGATGAAGATCCAAATGAGGCGGCCTTGCGCGAGGTCAAAGAAGAGGTGGGACTCGATATAGAGCTCTTCGACAGTCACACGAGTGGAAATAACCAGGATGCGGGACACAGAGAGCTTATTCCTCCGCAATTTCTTAATCGCCACAAAATCTCGGATCTCCACGAACACATCAGTCTGATATATTTTGCTACAACTACTACAGACAGGGTAACAATCCCTTATGCCAATGACAGAAGTGATCTGTGGAAATGGGCAACGCGTGAAGATCTTGCCGCCATGGACCTCAAGCCTGCGGTACGTCATTACGCAATCTCAGCGCTCGATACGCTGCATTAAATTAGTAACCAATCCCCTGTTGACGCATTCGACAAACCTTTCGGCGTCAAACCTGAGTCAATCGAAGGATTGACATTAAATGAGAGATTTGCTTTCATACAAAAAGATTTTGCGAGGAGATAGTGATGGAGGCAGGTTTCATACTGGAATCCGGCGACGGCAAAATTCTGCGGCGTGCCCTGTCATGGGATGAAACACGGACACTTACTGCCGCTCATTTCTTCACCGCCGATCAAGCGCTTCGCGTCATCAAGGGTTCGCAGGGCTGGGAGCGCAAGCCGACACTTAAAACCCCGGTCGCCTATGACAGAGAAACAGGTAAAGTAACACGAGCCGGAGAACCCGAAGCTGTGCGCATCTAGTGCGCAGCTTTTTTTATTTAGTCGTATACTGTAAGTAATAATTAATAGCCTAATTAAGAGCATGAGTACAAAAAGCTACCTTCTGTTTACAAGCGTTATCTTCTTTTTAATCGCCGTCGGACACGCATTCCGCGCGATCTACGGATGGGGCGTGGCGGTGAATGGCATCGTCATCCCCCTTTCGGTTAGCTGGATTGGCGTTATCTTGGGCCTTGTGCTCGCCTACCACGGAATCAAGTTACGACGCTAAGTAGACTCACCATGATAGAAAAAAGCCTCTCCACCCGAGGCGGAGAGGCTTTTATATTAAAACAAAAGGAACGCTGTCTTAGCATCGAAGGGCTTGAGTCTCCGGACCACTTCCGGGTTCGGATACGTCACCTTACTCAAATCCATCGGCTCCGAGAGGGGGAAGGACAGCCCGAGATACACCTGCGGGATAACCTTGGAGTTACTTCCCGAGGTAAGGCTTTTCATGGACGCTTCCGTAACCAGTGACACGGTGCGCTTTTCGAGCGCCGCTGCCGTCGTGATGAGAGTACTGTAATCGCTCACAACCACGTCCGCGCTCGCCACCACTTTGTCAGTAGCAAGCTCGCTGCACTCGCCGATATACTGGCCACCGAGCATCGTAAACATCTCTCTCCAGATATCGCCGTAGCGCCTGCCCTCGCCGTTAAGACGGTTGGCATGCTTGGGGTGCGGTCGGAAGATAAGCCCAGGCTTGCCCCTACCTCGAGTCAGAAGAAGACTACTAACGACGAGCTCAAGGTCCCGCGTAGTTCGATCGGGCGCGCCTCCGACATAAACAATGATGTCGCTGTAGACCGCCCGAAGAGAATCGAGCGCTTTTGACTCTGCAATGATTCGCCCACGTTCCTCCGACGTGGGAACTCCGGGATTGCCAGCAATCACCATCTTCCGTGCTTCGGGGTGACTCCTCAAAGCGAGGCTCTGATCATATCCATCAAGACAGATGATGGCATCAAGCTTAGCAGCGATCCGCGATGCGCCGCCCCAGAAATCCGTAACGGAAATCACGGGAATGCGCCGCTCGTTCGCTGCGAGAGTGATGCGCTCCTCGAGATTGATCGGATGACCCTGACCAACGACTACGTAGTCCGGTTTGTGCTCCGCCAAAAAAGCGGCAGCATCAAACTCAAAAGGTTCATCACGGAAATCTTTGGTACCCGCAAAAGCAGGTTCAAAGCCCGCCTTTCGCACGCGCTCCGTGGCAAGGCCCTCGGTAATGAAGCCAACTTCATCGCCGACTTCGTCTCTCGCCACTTTGGCCATGGGAATGGTGACGTTTGCACCGCCCATGTCCTTGGCTACGAAAAGAAACTTATACTTTTGTGTCACTAGACACCTCCTTGTTAAGGTGCGATCATGCTTCGAACAATCGAAGCTCTTTCATTAAAGTAGCATGAGATAGATGAAAAGTCAAGAACTTTGGGGTAATGCGCACACACATATGGCGGTTTCCCCTAGAATGGGGAAATGAGCATATGTATGGCTAAAACAATCAAAGAGGAGCGGTCAAGGTGGGTCCTGCCCATTGCGAGGGGCGAGGTGAGGCTCGTTGATGTAGCGAAAGTCTGTTCCCCACGGCACAAGAAGCCTCGAGCGGTGGGTGGTCGCGTACAAGAAGCACGGAGAAAAAGGGTTGGAGCCGAAATCAACAGAACCAAAGACCCAGCCAGATGAACCATCGATCTCAGTCAAAGAGAGAGTGATTGAGGTCCAAAAGAAAACTGGAAAGTGTGCCTTGAAAATTCACTGGCAGCTTGAGAAGGAAGGATTAAAGATTCACGAGCGTACAGTGGGCAAGATTTTGAAAGCTCGAGGATTGGTCAGAAAGTACCGAACCGGGAAGAGCAAATACAAATACATCAAAGCCGAGCGTGTCATCTATATCAAGGGCGATACCTTGCCGGATTGAAATTTCGGTCGCCATGGGCGGATTTTACCACCGAAGAGTGAACGAGCGATGAGCTAGCCAAACGGCAGGCCCTTGCTGTAGGATAAAAGAAGGATGAAACTCGAGGTGCTTGTGCTTTCAAAACGTCTTCTCGTATCGATTGCTCTGATTCTTATCGGAGCTGCGAGTGTGGCAGTAAGCTGGGCTGCCAAACCTTATCCGGATAGCGATCCGGTAAGAATAAGCGGTTTCGTTCTTGTAGCCCTTGGCGCGTTGGTCCATTTCGTTCTGCGCCAAAAAACTCTCGATCATGCCCGCAGAAAATAGCGGCCAGCCCCGCCTAGACCAGCGAGTCTAGGCGGGGCATTTTTGCTGACTGCTCATGGAAATCAAGCTACAATAACATTATGAGAAGATATCCGGCGAGCAAAAATATGCGGCGGGGATTCATTCTTTCAACGATCTTTTGTTTAGCCATTCTTTTAGCGAGCACGGGAGTTCTTTTGTCGCGCAACGGTGGAACGAGAGATGAGACTCGGCTTGAGTATATTACAGAAGCGGAAGCATCGGATCTCGAAATATTGAGCGATCTCAAAAAAGAAGGAATCGTCAATAACTGGACGGGATCGGTATTATTTCTTATGAGTGCCATCGGCAAGGATATTGAAGCGGGCGCATATCGTTTGTCGCGGTCAATGAATGTTTTTGAGCTCTACCATAGTTTGGCGAATCCCTACATGCGGTACGTTAAAGTTGCTGAAGGCCTTCGAAAGGAACAGATCGCCGAACTGTTCGATAAAAAATTATTATGGGAGCAAAGTGACAAAGAAGAGTTCCTCAACGCGCACCTAGCCCTCAACCGGCCGCATCTCGAAGGATACTACTTCCCCGGCACCTACCTTTTCCCCCTGCAAGAAGAAGGGCTTGTGGTCGGTAAAATAATGCTCGCTAAATTTAACGAACAGGTAGTTAAAGCCAACAAACAGCTTTCGCAGGAGGTTATCAATACCGACACGATTGTTAAAATAGCTTCCCTCATTCAGCGCGAAGCGGGAGGCAAAAGCGATATGCGCCTTATCTCCGGTATTATTTGGAACCGTATGTTTGCCGGTATGAAACTTGATATCGATGCCACTTTGCAATACGCCAAAGGGAATGAGGAGGTTGGCTGGTGGCCAAAAGTAAAGCCTCAAGATAAATTAATAGATTCACCCTACAATACGTACAAATATCAAGGCCTCCCCCCCACACCGATCGCCAATCCCGGAAAGGATGCGATCAACGCGGCCTTAAACCCAGTAAAAACCTCATGCCTATTTTACCTCCATGATAAACGCCGGCAAATTCATTGCTCTAAAACCTATGAGGGCCACCTGGCCAACATTCGTCGCTACTATGGAACGCGGAACGCCCGGTAGAAAGCGCTCGGCATTTATTTCCAAGAGGTCGCTTGGAGATCATTTTTGAAAGCACGCGTAAAACTGCTCTAAATTCTCTCCTGCTCGGCGCCGTCGCGCCTGCGTAAGGCTTTCAAAAAAGATACTCCTCGCTTAGATGTTGGAAACAAACGCTTCGCTCAAATGGCAGATTTCTAATGGGACTAACGGAATTGACGAGCAATCCGGCACGTGCTAACACTAAGAAAGAGAAAGGAGGTCACTATGGACCAACCTCATGAACTTTATGCGGTGACGAGAACGTCACTCTACCGGCTTGGATCGGAGAGTGGTACATCAGTACTTGAAAAGCGGGCCATGCGGGAAAATACGTTGAGCCGTGTGGAAGTCGGCGGCAAAATGGCAGGATCATTCATAGCTCTCACAAAAAGGGGCATCATTCTCACCCATTCCCGGGTACTTGTAGACAGTTCGGGCAATCCACTCTTCGAAGAGTGCGGTGACCGGACGAGTCCTATCGTCGCTCTCTTTTTCAAAGAAGAGTACGCCAAGATCTGCCTCGAACAGGCGGATCTCACGCCCTTCGACTCACGTTGGCGAGAGCAAACCAAAAAAGTGCTCCAGAGCATTGATCCCGCGCACCCGTTTATTTTTATCCCCGGCGATGAGTACTTTTCACCACTCAAGCTTCACACCGTCGCCCATTGCGCCGCGGTTTAGGTTTTCATCCCCCCAGAAAAGGAGAACTATGGATATGCAATCCGTGGAGCGCGCTAAAGAGCGCATTCTCGACCCAGCCACTATTGCAAAACTGGCGAACCATCCTGATCCGGCAATCCGACGTCTCATAGCTCGCCGCAAGGATATAGATGCCATAACGAAAATTCGGCTTTCCCTCGATAGGGACCCGAGCGTCCAGTATGAGGCCGCCATGCAACAAACGTCCGTTTAACAGCGGACGTTTTTTTATTTACCGAGCTCTCATAACGAACCAGACCACAAGAATGAGCACAATTATGGCAATGAGAATCGCCCAGAAGGTGGAACGCGTCGTTGGAGCGGTAGTTGTAGCTTCGTCGCCGGTTTGCGGAAGAATATCAACAGTTGTGGTAGGAACCGTCGTTATTGACGTCGTACCGACCTGTGCCCCAACACCGACTGGTACGAGCAAAACCGCAATCGCCCCGATAACAATGAACGGCGTCATGATTCGAAACGCCCTTCGAAGTGCGTGATGAACCTGATTCGAATATGAAAATGCGCTTTGCATAAAATAAAAAATTAGTTTTAATAATGCTCAACCATATATACTCTCCTGTTATGAAATTTGGATTAAACTCATGAGTGGCCACCGAATTCCGCGAGCTAAACGAACGGTATGATTCGGTATCAGAGCCGCGGATAATACCTAATATTTTCACATGAGTTTTTTATCATTAGATGAGATTTTTCGGAGACAGCATGTATAGAAGAACTTTTTGTTTCTTGATTGTTGTTCTTTCCGATTGTGGCGATACTAGAGATAGACTCTATACCGGTAGGAGCACGGGCTCCGGTTCTGGGAGCTTTGGGTTCTTTGTGTATGCCATGTACATAGCTTAGACCGAGCGAGTGGTCACAAGCTATTGAACCATTACGGTTTGCTTGACAATTCTTTTAAAACATTTATAAATGCGGTATGGATCAAGTACTGAAATACATCAACTTCTTCATTTTCCTCATGATTTCGGCCTTATTTCTGCCTCTTACTTTTTTTGTGGGAATTCTTTACCCTTTCTGGGAAAAGCTGAAATATCTTAATTTTCTCGTATTTGTCATAGTTTCGGCTTTTTTCCTGCCACTTACCTTTTTTGTAGCCATTATTTTTCCTTTCTGGGAAAAGTGGAGTGAAAAAGCTCTCAACTTGAGCTAGATTCACCGAATCCACACTTATAGAGTTTCATAATAGCCCTACCATGAGAACCAGCGTCTATTATATCTTAGGAGCGATGATCGCTTTGACTGGCGGGACCGAGATTGTGATTGCTCAAACGACAAGCACGACAACTACTCCCGCCACAAGACCGCTCGAGGGCAGCTGCCAGCTCCAAACTGATTTTATCCCAGGGGAAGGCCACGTCATTACCTGGAGTACAAACGTACGGGGAGGAACCGGCGAATATACCTACCGATGGACCATCGAAGGACAAAACGGAGGTGATCTTTCAACTGCCACCGGCACTTTCCCTTTCGGAGACGGCGGTCCGAAAAGTGGCAACGTAGTAATACAATCTGGCGAAGAAGAAATAACGCTTAGCTGTGAGGCGGAACCACCGGTCACAATAAATGAGTTTACCCCTCTTACAGGAAGCTGCTATACTTCCGGAAGCTCAATCGCGAACGACAGGCGATCCCTCACATGGTACGCAAGCGCCTCACGGGGGGATGCTCTTTTCGAATGGAGAGGCAGCGCAACCTCGACAACAGGTTCGTCCTTCACGGAAAATTTTGCAACTACCACGATTGGAGTGCAAAGCGCCGCAGTGACGATCCGTGCCGGTGATCAAGTATTGCGCTTGCGTTGCGAAGCCCACCTGGCGGAAGCATCCCAGAGCGGCTGCTTTATTGCAACGGCCGCCTATGGCACCTCCTTCGAACCTGAAGTCAACCTGCTTCGGACATTTCGCGACACCCGGCTCAGTAAGCATCCGCTCGGCCAGTCTTTTATCGAGGCCTATTATGAGGTGAGTCCTCCGCTCGCGGACGTCATCCGAGACAATGCCTTCCTCAAGGGTTTGACTAGAGGTCTCCTTGCCCCGGTGGTTGCGATTGTCGCCCTCATCGTTTGAGTTGTAAGAAAGACCCCGGTAGCTCGTCTATAATAACGGCGCAAGCCGTTATTATTTACTAAGTAGTTTCTCACATGAAATATGTTATAGCACCGCTCATTGCGGTAGGTCTTCTTTTTACAAATTTCGCCGAAGCGCACAAACCGGAACCAACGCCTGTAAAGCATGCTTCCGCGGCAGAAATCGGGACAAATGGCAAAATAAAGCTGCGCGGCACCCTGACCGGTATCGCCGGTAATACCCTTTCCGTCAAAAACGTGGCGGGCACCTGGACCGTAAAAACCACTGCCGTGACCGACTTGATTCCGGAGAACTTAGCCTCATTTATTACAGGGCGCCTCGTCGGGGTGCACGGTACCATGGCCACAGGTACAGACTGGACCGTTAACGCGAAGAGCGTTCACCAGTTTACCGATAAGCAAGAGGAAAAAGAGGTAAAAAAAGAGATAAAGAAGGAGCTAAAAAATATCAGGAAATCGGCACCCAAACCAAAGATGTTCGAGGGGAAGGTTCAAGCTATCGCCTCAAGCACTATAACGCTTAACGCCTCCACAAGTCCGATCACGGTAATGACAAATGGCGGAACGAAATTCATTAGCCGGGTATGGTCCGCAATTACCCTGGGCAGTATACAGATCGGCGACAAATTGCAGATCTGGGGTCACAGAGCATCAAGTACGGTGACAGCCAAGGCGATCAGGAATCTTTCTATCCCTCGGTAGCTCGTGAATTCACCTAAGACTCATCCATAATTGTATAGTCTAAGTGAGGTCGAGCACCTAATGATCAAGTTCCATGGCAAAAACAAAAAAGCGTAAGACCGGAAGAAAATCCAAATCTAAGAAACGATAGCAACAAAAAATCTTCCGCCTCAGGCGGAAGATTTTTTTTATCGCAGACTCTCCGGTCGAAAGACTTGGTGCGAGACAGTTTATTGATGAATGGGTACCTCGACGTAAAAGGTAGTACCTTTTCCGAGCCGAGAGGTAAACCATATTTTGCCTTTGGCCCGAACCAAGAATGACTGAACAATATACAAGCCGAGCCCTGTGCCCTCGCCGTCCATCTCCCTTGCGTTATCGGCGCGATATAGCTTATCAAAAACTTTCTTTTCGGCACGCTTGGGAATGCCCACGCCGGTATCCTCGACCGTAATCAATAAGTACGAACCTTTTCGCTTGAGCCCTACCGTTACCCTGCCGCCTGAGGGCGTGTACTTAAGAGCGTTAGAAACAAGATTTTCGATTATTATATTGAGCAGTTTCTTGTCAACGAGAAGATGCGGGAGATTCGTATCGTATTTCCTCTCAATCGAGAGCTTCTTTTTGTTAATGATATCTCGAAACTCGGCCAGCACCGTTTCAGATGCCTCCCGAGGTTCTACCTCGCCGATGTCGGCCGCAATCGTGCCAAGCTCTATTTTGGAGACGTTGAGGAGATCCCGCACTAATTTCGCCATCCTTTTACTGGCTTCGAGTGTATCTGTTAAGAATTTTTTTTGATCTTTGGTCAGCCTTCCGCCGGTTCCGCGAAGCATAAGTTCAGTATTAAGCCCGATAATGGCAAGCGGGGTGTTAAGCTGATGGGCCACAAAAGAAATGAATTCATCTTTTTCGTCGTCTTTCTTACTGAGCTCGGAAATATCAGCAAAAAGCACGACTGCGCCAATTATTTTCTTTTTACGAACTATGGGCGCCGCGGTGAGCGCTACCGGAAAGGTATCGCCGCTTTTCTTCCGATAATAGAGACGGTTCGGGTGACTCTGTTTAAAACGTTTACCGGTCATGAGCGCGATTTTAAGAGGCTGTTTTTCGGCTTTTTTCCCCTCCCGCCCCTCCATAGCAAGCCTTTCAAATGCGCTTTTGCCGATGATCTCCCGAGCCGGGTACCCGAGCAGACGCAGGGCTTCCGGGTTGAGCATCGTAACGACACCTCTCCTATCCGTGACAATGAGACCGGTAGCGGCGCTTAAAAAAACCTCCTCAAGTTTTTTCGACGACACGACAAGTCTTTTTTTATTATGCATACGCTTCATAATATGAACCATACGCTTTGGTATCAAGACGAGGAGTTTTTCAAGGAATAGATCGCAGAGAATAGCTTCCCTTTATGGACTTTCTTTAATCATATCACTTTTCGCCTGCCCTGAAAAGCCCTTGTCCTCGTCTCCTGAATTCAACCCTTCAGTGTTGCACTTACTTGTTGAACTTAATATAAATTCTGATATATTCTAAAACATACTCCATATTTTAAGCCAAAAAGATACCGCAAGGTTCGACCTTGCGGCAACGGCTCAATCTGTTGAGCCGTTGAAAAATAGGCACAATTAGGCGTTAGGTGGCGTTAGGGCATCTCCCTAGGTTTAACCTCGGGAAGAGGGGTGCGATATGTTTGTTTGGAAGAGTCTCTGAACCGACTTCTAACAACCAGATGGGGCACTGCTTTTGCCTGAAAAAGACTAGCGAGCGCGACGGCGCGAGCTCGAGGAATCCGCCTCAGGCGGATATCCGTGCTTTTTAGGGCAAATCCGAGCATTCCTCTTACGCGCGAATCCTATACCCCACTCCACGGACCGTTTCGAGAAGCTTTTTATGGTCGTTATCGTTAATTTTTTTACGCAGATTTTTTATATGAACGTCGAGAACGTTGCTGAAAGAATCAAAATCAAAGCCCCATAGGTGATCGAGAATCTGATTTCGCGAGAGTACTTGATTTGCATGACGCATAAGATGCTCGAGCAGGGCAAATTCCTTTACCGTAAGATCCTTGATGAGTTTACCGTTATAGGTAACCTCGCGCGTTACTGAGTTGAGACCCAACCCCCGAACACTTAGCTCCACCGCCACAACTTGCTTGGGACGCCGCAGGAGAGCTTTGATCCTCGCCGTTAATTCTTCGAATGAAAACGGCTTAACAAGATAGTCGTCCGCCCCACTCGAGAATGCCGCCACTTTGTCAACTATCTGATCCTTGCCGGTCAACATGAGAATGGGCGTTTGGATCTTCTTTTCTCTCGTAAATCGGCAGAGCGAGAATCCATCCCCTTTGGGAAGCATGATGTCGAATATAAAGACATCGTAATCATCTCGGCACAAAGATATTCGGCGCTCTGCGGTATCACTATCTGATAGGTAGTCAACCGCATAGCCTTCTTTCTTAAGACCTTTCTTGAGAGCTTTCGCTAAAGCTTCGTCATCCTCAACAATTAAAATTCTCATATTATTTTTTTATTTTTTATTTCCCAAATCTCGCAAAATTAATGAAGTAATTATCAATTTCGAAAATGAATTTTTCATAAAGAACCTCGGCCTTTCCACTCATTCATACTAAATCATCTTACCCCTCTTGAAAAGACGCACCAAGTTCACCAATCTTTCAGTCACCCTTCATATGTTTAAAAGCATATGCTTGAAACCATAGCCATTATCCTTATTATCCTCTCCTGCAGTCTGAACAGGGATGTCGCTCATAGCAGCCGTCGGCGTGTCATCCAATCGCTTATCCACCGAAAAACAGCCCCCCCCCGGCAAACTGACACGATTGCTTGTCTCAAGCTATTGTTTTGAGGTAAAATTGAGCATCTATGGTCACTTCTCGCCGCGAGCCGCTTTCTACGGAACCGTACAAAGGAGTAAGGGATCTCTACCCCTACGACATGCAAGTGCAGAGTTTTATTTTTGAGATCATGCGCCGCACGGTCATGCAGTACGGTTATGCCGAATATGGCGCTTCTCTGCTCGAACCGACCGAGCTCTACCTCGCCAAAACAAGCGAAGAAATCGTAACCGAGCAAACATACTCATTCCGCGATCGGGGGGATCGCGAGGTGACGCTCAGGCCCGAGATGACACCGACTGTCGCACGAATGATCGCCGCCCGAAAGCGGGAGCTTGCCTTCCCACTGCGCTGGTTCTCGATCGTCAACGTGTTCCGCTACGAACGCCCCCAGCGCGGGCGCCTGCGGGAACACTGGCAACTGAATGTTGATATTTTCGGAAGCTCACGAGCCGATGCCGATGAAGAAGTGCTTGTTCTGACGCACCGTTTGATGACTGCTTTTGGGGCGGCAGACAGCGATTTTACGATATATCTTAATAGCCGCAAACTCTATCTGGCTCTCATGCAGGCATATGGTCTATCTGACACCGAGACGCGTGCCTTTCAAGGGATACGCGATCGAAGGGAAAAAATTTCCGATGAGCAGTTTAAGCGTGAAGCCCTCTCTCTTACCGGCAATAAACTAACAGTGGCGGACATCGAGAGTTTAGGAAAAGCCTCCCTTGATTTTTTCCTCAACCACGCAAACGACAATGTGCGTCGTGCCGCGGAGGAGATTGCGAATCTCGCGAAGAAACTCGCCGAGCGCGGGGTTTCCGTTCGGTTCGATTTTGACCTCGAGCGCGGTTTTGATTATTACACCGGCATTGTTTTTGAGGTGTTCGATACGAACCCTATGAACAAACGCTCGATCTTCGGAGGAGGGCGCTACGACAATCTTCTTGATATTTTTGACGCCGGCGAGATGCCCGCGGTCGGTTTCGGCCTTGGCGATGTCACCTTACGGGATTTTCTTGAGACTCACAATCTGCTCCCTCCCCCCAAGCCAAGCGCCGATCTTTACCTTTGCCGTCCCGATAGTGAGAAGAGCGACTACGTCCACGCCTTAGCGGCAAAAATGCGCGAGCTCGGGCTTCGTGTGGCTGTAGATTTGAGCGGCAAATCAATCGGCGACCAAATTAAGTTTGCCGATAAACACGGGGTGCGTCACATAGCCGTTATTGGGACAGTCGAACTCAAAAAAGGCTCATTTACGGTGCGAGAACTCGTATCGGGCACAGAGACGACCATTCCGGAAAGCAACTTGGACCAGATCCTTGAGATAGTTAAACAGGCGCAATGAGAAAAGTCGTCTTTGATATAGAAACGAAAAATATTTTTGCAGACGTCGGCAAAAACGATCCGGCGCTCCTTGATATATCTGTCGTCGGCATTCACGATTCGGAGACTGACTCATATATCGCCTACACCGAAGAAGAACTGGGAAAGCTCTGGCCTATCCTCGAGAAAACTGACTTACTCATTGGTTACAACTCAGATCACTTTGACGTTCCACTGCTCAACAAATATTATCCCGGTGATCTTCTAAAAATCCGCAGCCTCGACATTTTGAAAGAGATAAGGAACTCTATCGGGAGGAGGGTTCGTCTCGATAGCGTTGCCTCTGGTACGCTCGGTACCAATAAATCCGGACACGGACTCGAGGCCACAGTGTGGTGGCGAAACGGTGAGATTGAGAAGGTGAAGCAGTACTGCCTCGATGATGTGAAAATAACCAAAGCGCTCTATGAATATGTCCTCGGAAATAAAAAGCTCCACATTAAGGAAGGAGGAACTACGATCGATATCCCACTCAATTTTGATCAGTATCTCACCACCGAATCACCGGTCATTACCTATACCCTGCCTTTTAACTAACGCCCCCATATTCAATTCACTGATCCTTCAAGTGGTCGGTGCTATCTAGTATTAGATACGGTTATCCATTGCAAAGATACCGGATAGCTCTACAATAGAAGAAGGAAACCGAGGTGTGCTATGGCATTGAATAATTGCCTTAACCCGATAACGCCGCACCTTGATGAAATCGAGTCTCCCTTCAACCGCTTTGTCACCTGGCTAGAGGTTGGCTGCCCCAATCGTGAGGTGACAGAGGAAGAAGCGAGGCACCACTATCATCAAGCGACGGGACGTATAACGTCCAAAATCTTCGTCGTAGAGGTTGAAAGTCGCTACCCAATCATCAAGCGACCCAGTGCGTAAAAGAGACGGAACCCGTCTCTTTTTTTTTATTGCCGACGTAGAGCGAGCATCCGCCTCAGGCGGATCGAGCCGACGCCGTCTGGCCATAGGCCGACTCTGTCGAGCCGAAGGCCGAGGAGAGCAAAAAGGTCTTAACACCCGCGGCTCCGCCGCCGCAATGGACGAGCGAAGCAAGTTCATTGCTCCAGGGCAAGCCCTGGGGTTTAATACCTTACTCCAAGAGCGTCAAAAGAGCCATGAGGGCGAAGCCCGTTAAGATAGAAATTAATTGAATTAGCGATTTTTTTAGGTCAGAGGTCTTGTGAAGCTCTGGGACAAGATCGGATCCCGCAATGTAGATAAAACCTCCTGCTGCGATGGCGATAGTCGAAAAAATAAAATCCTCCTTGAGAGCACTGCCGGCCAAAAGCGCAAGAAAGACTCCAAGGACTACGAAAAGGGCCGAGAGAAAGTTAAAAAAAAGCGCTTGGGTTTTTCGAAAGCCGGCGTGCAGTAATATCCCAAAATCGCCGATTTCTTGCGGAATCTCATGCAAGGCTACCGCAAGCGTCGTAGCGATACCAAGTTCCACGCTCACCATATAACTGCCTGCAATAATCACACCATCAATGAAGTTATGGACGCCATCTCCCACAAGGACAATGGCGCCAATCGGTTTGGCCCGCACTTCCTCTGCCTGATGGGCCAGTTCGCTTATGTCTTCCCCATGACTGTGTCTCCAGCGCATAAACTTTTCCAGTATAAAAAAAACGAGAAGACCGCCAAGGATATAGGGGGTTCCAGAAACAAGATAGTCCTCTTCGGCGAGCTTGGGCAGGAGATGGATAAAAACGTCACCAAAAAGGACTCCTACCGAGAGACTAACGAGAACGAAGATAATTCTGCGGAGAAAGCGCTCTCGCAGAGCCAAAGCGACGACTCCGACCATGGCAATCAAGCTTATGATGAGAGCACTGCCGATCGAATAAAGCCAGACTAAACTCATGTTTTGTACTGTACCACGCCAAGTCTGTACCTAACAAGCTCGTGTTAGCATTTTGCGGTGAGTACGATATACTATTGTTATTATTGAATAGCCTCGAGCACGTATGTCTGACAATAAGTTCATTATTCCCCTTTCCATTATCATTGCCGGCGCCCTCGTAGCTGGCGCTGTTTTTTTCAGTGGTAAAAAAGACAGCGCTCCGACAGAGACGGAGAAGAAGGAAGAAGTCGCGCTAAATCCCGTAACGGAAAGCGATCATATCATGGGCAATCCGAACGCTCCTGTCGTCATCGTTGAATATTCGGACACCGAATGTCCATTCTGCAAACAGTTCCACACCACCATGAATCGAATTATCGAAGAGTATGCCAAGGAAGGTAAGGTTGCCTGGGTATACCGACACTTCCCGATTGATCAACTGCACCCGAAGGCGCGAAAAGAAGCTGAAGCGCTTGAATGTGCCAATGAGCTCGCGGGCAATAACGGTTTTTGGGCGTACACAAATCGACTCTATGAAGTTACCCCCTCAAACAACGGTCTTGATGCCGACGAACTGCCCAAAATAGCTAAAGAAGTAGGCCTTGATGTGGAACAGTTCAATACTTGTTTGGCGAGTGGCAAATACAAGGACCACGTGCAAAGCGACTACCAGGATGGCGTTCGTGCCGGCGCAGAAGGAACGCCGTACAGCGTTATAGTAACCAAGGACCGTAAAATTCCCATCACTCAAGGAGCTCTGCCTTTTGAAGCGATGAAGCAGATTATTGACGCAATTCTTGGGTCAAGCTAGGAAGGGGTTTTTGGATAAATGACTTCCGTAGCCGACAATACTCGCAAAGTGGCTTCGAACACTCGTTGCCCCAGAAAGCAAATGAGTAGATCTCGTACGCTGTTTTTTCTATAACTCCTCGCAGGGCGGCGACCTCTGATTGCTCTATCAGAAACCTTTCCTTACGATACTCGCCCTTCGGATCAGACTCGGTAAAATCAATCTCCGCGGAGGTCATGGAATACTTTCCCTTCTCATAACTTTCGAGTAGCAGTTTATAAAAGACAAGCTGGCGCTTGTAGGAGCCATCCGAATTTTTTGTCAGACCCGAGATCTCATTCCGTGTTTTCGGCTTCGACGTCTTGTAGTCAACCACATTCACTGCATTTCCAGAAAGCAATTCGAGTTTGTCAAGAACGCCTTTCAGCAGTATGTTTTTTTCCCCTTCAGCCGTTCTAATTGGTACAAAAACGCCCGCAATTTTAAATTCCGTTATAACGGGCCGCTGCCAGTTTGCGGCATACCGATCAAAATAGCCGCCGAGCGACTTAATGCCTTTTTTAAGACACTCCGCATAATCTTCGCGATTGAGCGGTTTCTTTTTTAGATAATTGCTAAAGAGCTCGAGAAATATTTTTTTGGAGGGCTTTTTACCCGATGATCGCGAAAAGCTATCCCGAAGAGCCTCGTGGACAGCCGTACCGTAAAGCTGAAACTTGCTCGGCACCTCTGGAATTCTGATTAGGTTCGTAAAAAAATATCTCCACGGACAGGTCAGGTAATTATTAAGGGCCGTAACAGACAGCCCCTGCTCGAGGAACAGCCCGCGTAAATACTCCTCGTCTTCGATTTTGGGGCCTACGAGTGGAGATTTTAAGCCAAGCGCAATCTTTTTTGTCTTCTGCTT
>JAUSIJ010000011.1 GCA_030647855.1 bacterium
TACCACCGCGGGATTACGAGTCATGCGGCAGCCGAAAAATTTCTTAATCCCGATTGGGAAGCTGATACGCACGACGCTTTTCTCATGAAAGATATGGAGAAAGCAGTGGACCGCATTCTCCGAGCCATTGAAAAAAATGAGCGGATTATTATTTATAGCGACTACGACACCGACGGTATTCCGGGCGCGGTCGTGGTCCACGATTTTTTCACCAAGATCGGCTTTTCAAACTTCCGCACCTATATTCCTCATCGTATTGACGAGGGTTTCGGTTTAAACGAGGAAGCGGTTCGGGAGCTTTCCGAAGACGGGGGCAAACTTTTAATTACCATCGACTGTGGTATCGCCGACGTCAAAGAAGTTAAACTTGCCAACTCGCTTTGCCTTGATGTTATCATCACTGACCACCATGTGCCGGGCGAGGTTTTGCCGCCGGCGTACGCCATTGTTAATCCGAAACAAGCGGAGGATCGGTATCCCTATCAGATGCTCTGCGGCTGCGGAGTAGCTTTCAAACTCATTCAAGGCATTCTTGCGCGAAATAATTTTGGTCTTAAGCCGGGTCTTGAGAAATGGTTTCTCGACATGGTGGGCATCGCCACGCTTTCCGATATGGTGCCGCTCAAAGGGGAAAACAGGGTGCTCGCCTATTATGGTCTCAAGGTCCTTCAGAAGTCGCCCCGCCTAGGCCTCGCGAGATTACTTCGCAAACTTCGGGTACGCCAGTCGTCGCTCTCGGAAGATGATATCGGTTTTTCCCTGTCACCGCGCATTAATGCCGCTTCACGCATGGGCATTCCCATGGAAGCCTTCAAGCTCCTAACCACTACTGATGAAACGGTCGCCGACATGCTGGCCGATTATTTGAACGATATCAACGAAGAGCGAAAGGGCATGGTAGCCGCCATGGTAAAAGAGATGCGCCGGACGGTGGAAGAGCGTTTGCTCCATGAGAAAGCTCTTATCGTGCTCGGTAATCCAAAGTGGAAACCTTCGCTTCTCGGGCTTGCCGCTAACACCCTTCGTGAGGCGTACGGGAAATCGACATTTCTCTGGGGAAGGGAGGGTGGTGACGAGATCAAAGGGTCGTGCCGCTCGGACGGTACGGTAAATCTTGTGACGCTCATGCAAAAAGTATCTCCGGGAGTGCTCAAGGCTTCTGGCGGCCATGCTTTTTCGGGTGGTTTCTCGGTTTCGGCCGAGCGGATCCACGAACTTGAAGAAGCACTCCTTGCCGCGCACAGGCTACTTTCTCCTGAAGAGTCGAAAGTCGAGCGTGCCTATATTGATGGCATTCTTTCGCTTGAAGAAGTGAACTGGGAGATCTATCGAATGATCGAAAAACTGGCGCCCTTTGGCGAGGAGAACCCCAAACCGCATTTTTTATTTTCAAAAATTTCCATCAAGGCTCTCAAAAAATTCGGCAAGCAGAATAATCATCTGGAACTTACCTTCGAGACAGAGAGCGGTGCCCGAGTCAAAGCCATAAAATTTTTTTCCGACCCAAAATTTTTTGAACTTCAAGCCGGATCGGAGGTAGATCTCATCGCTATGCTCGAGAATGGAACATTCGGCAGATACCCTGAACTGCGCTTGCGGATTGTGGATATTGAAGCGTGATATAGTACTGCCATGAACGAGGAGGCACTGGTTTTTACCGACGGGGCGGCCAAGGGCAATCCGGGACCCGGCGGTTGGGCGGCGATCCTTGCCGAGGGCGACACTGTCACGGAGCTTGGCGGGCACGAGCCCCATACGACGAACAATCGGATGGAGCTTACCGCCGCAATCATGGCGCTCGAAAATTCCAAAGCAGCGGCGCCCGCGCTCTTCACTGACTCAAGTTATCTTATCAATGGCATTACCAAGTGGGTGCCCTCGTGGCAGAGGCGCGGCTGGCAGACGATCAAAAAAGAAAACGTACTCAATCGCGATCTATGGGAAGCTCTCGCGGTGCTTACTGCAAAGAAAAACATATCATGGCACTATGTCGGCGGTCATGTTGGAGTGCCCGGCAATGAACGCACGGATGCTATTGCGACCGCCTTTGCTGACGGAAAACACACGCGGCTATTTAAAGGCACCCGCCGCGACTATCCGGTTAATCTTACAAAGCTCGCCGGGATCGAAGCCTCAGAGAATAAAAAAAATCACTCACGCGCCAAAGCCTATTCCTATGTCAGCTTGGTTAATGGAGAAATTCGTCGTCACGATACGTGGGCGAGCTGCGAGGCGGCCGTTCGGGGAAAGCCGAATGCCCGTTTTCGCAAAGTAACGAGCGCTCGAGAAGAGAGTGCCCTTATTGCTGATTGGAAAAAAAGTTTAAGGCAATGACATGTTTTATGCTGGCTCTCTAGCATTTCTAGGCGGCGTCACGCTTGCCTCTCTTTTTAGTGCATTGGCTTGGCCTCTGGCTCTCTTAGCCGCACTTCTCGCTTGCTTCCTCCTCGTCTATTACCGCTTTGTAAAAGTTTCGTCGCATGCGGGACTCCTTTTTCTAATATTGCTCGCGCTCGCTGTCGGGTTGCTGCGCATGTCGTTTGCCAGTCAACCTGATCGCACTCTCGCCGCGTTTGTCGGGCAATCGGTTGCCCTCAAGGGCTTTGTGGTGGACGAGCCTTCGATCAAAAAAAGTCGTTCGGCTACGTTAGAAGTTCACACCCTTTCGTTTGAAGAGCAAAATTTTTCCGTTAGGACCCGTGTCCGGTTGAGCGCCGATCTCTATCCAGAGTTCGATTATGGCGATGAAATTATTGCCGTTGGCACCATCGAAAAGCCCGGCACGTTACCCGGTGGTTTTGATTATGGAGCTTATTTGGCCAAGGACAATATCTACTATCAGATGTATCGGCCGCAAGTAGAAGTGGTTTCCAAGGGAAAAGGCTCCGTTATAATGCGTGCCCTTTTTTCGCTCAAAGGCGGGGCGCTCGCGCTTATCAATCGTAATCTTCCGAAAGATCACGCCGATCTCCTGGGAGGTATGCTTGTCGGCGGAACCTCGGCCCTCGATGCGGAGCTAGCAAGTCTCTTTCGTGTTGCGGGCATCATACATATCGTAGTTTTGTCAGGTTACAACATTTCGATCGTGGCCCGTTCGATCGTGCGGTTGTTTTTCTTCGTGCCCAAAGTGGTCGCGCAAGTGATGAGCGTAATCGGAATTATCGCTTTTGTGGCGATGGCCGGCGCGTCGGCCACCATTATTCGTGCGGCTCTTATGTCCATGCTCGCGCTTTTTGCCGAGCGGACGGGAAGGGAATATCGGGTCACCCGAGCGCTCGTACTCACGGCGGTTCTCATGATTTTCCATAATCCCAAAATTCTCCTGTTCGACCCTTCCTTTCAGCTATCATTTCTTGCGACCCTCGGACTTATCTACGGTGTGCCGGTAGTCAACCTCTGGCTCCGAGGGATTAGGAAGGGTGTCGTGAGAGAAGCGGCCGCCACTACGATCGCTACGCAGCTTTTTGTCCTCCCTCTTCTCCTCTATTACACAGGCGAGCTCTCTCTCGTTTCACTTCCGGTAAATTTGCTCGTCGTTCCGCTCGTTCCGCTCGTCATGGCCGCGGGTCTCCTCCTCGTACTGGTGGGCTTTGTCCCGCTTCTCGGCGCACTTGTTTCTTTTGCCGCCTACGGATTGCTTGCCTATGTGTTCTTTGTGGCCGAGTGGTTTGCCGCGATTCCTTACGCATCTATTCTTTTGCCGATTAGCTCGCTCTGGCTCGTAGCGCCGCTCTACCTTCTCTACTGGTATTGGTACAAGAAACTAAAAACCCGCCTTTTGGTGCGGGTTCCGGCCGCCTCTCAACTTGAACGGGCTAGCTTCGTGACGCCCGATTAAAATTCTCTTCGATTACTTTCCAGTTGAGGTTTTCGAAAAATGCTTCGACGTATTTTTTCTTTTCTGACGGCGGATAGTCGAGCATATAGGAGTGCTCCCACATATCGAGACCAAGAATCATCAGCAGGCCGTTTAGATGGCCAAGATGCTGCTCTTCGATCCAGCCATTGACGAGGGTTTTTGCCAGAGGATCGTAATAGAGAATGGCCCAGCCGATGCCGCGGGTCAGTCCGATCGCTTTGAATCGGGCAAGCCACACCTCGAAAGTCCCGAATTCGGCGGCGATAGCGCTTTTGAGCCCTCCGTTTTGGAGGGCTGTCGCACCTCCTTCAAAAGCCTTGAAGTAGTACTCGTGATTTC
>JAUSIJ010000014.1 GCA_030647855.1 bacterium
CCTCCTCGTGACAGGAGCCGGCGCTTTTTTCTTTGTAAGCCTCCTTGTTGTCTGGACCGTTACACTCAAACTTCCCTCGCTTGAATCTTTCGAAGAACGCGTTATCACTGAATCAACCAAAATATATGATCGCACCGGCGAGGTGCTCCTCTACGATGTCCACTTGAACGTTCGTAGAACCGTGGTACCCCTTGAAATGATCTCCGATAATGCCAAAGAGGCTACTATTGCGATCGAAGATAAAGATTTTTACACTCACAACGGCATCCAGCCTAGATCTATTTTCAGAGCGGTCCTTGTGAACTTAAGCTCCCGTCGCTTCAGCCAGGGAGGTTCGACGCTGACCCAGCAAGTTGTTAAAAATACGTTGCTCACGCAGGAAAAAACAATTACCCGAAAGCTCAAGGAGTGGCTCCTTGCCCTTAAACTCGAGCGAATCTTAGAAAAAGACGAGATTCTTGCTCTCTATCTCAATGAAACACCGTACGGCGGCAACATTTACGGCATTGAGGAAGCAAGCCGCAGTTACTTCGGCAAAAAATCATCGGACCTCACCATCGCCGAGGCGGCCTACCTTGCGGCCCTCCCCCGAGCCCCCTCCTACTATTCACCCTACGGCAATAACCGGGACCGACTTGAGGACCGCAAGAATTTAGTGCTACGCGAGATGAAAAATAATAATCTGGTTACGGAAGAAGAGTACGCCGCCGCCCTTGCCGAAAAAGTCGTTTTTAAATCTCCGCAGGACAATTCGATCAAAGCTCCGCACTTTGTCATGTATATCAAAGATTATCTTGAGGAAAAATACGGTGAAAAGGTGCTCGAAGAGGGAGGGCTCAAGGTAACGACATCGCTCGATTGGAAACTTCAGGAAAAGGCAGAGGGAATAACAAAAAAATTCGCGCTGGAAAATGAAACGAAATTTAACGCGGAGAACGCCGCCATGGTGGCGCTCGACCCGAGCACAGGACAAATTCTCGTCATGATCGGCTCGCGAGACTACTTCGACGAAAATATTGACGGCAACTACAATGTAACAACAGCGCATCGCCAGCCGGGCTCCGCTTTCAAACCGATCGTCTATGCCGCCGCTTTTAACAAAGGCTACACGCCGGACACCGTCCTCTTTGATCTGCCCACGGAATTTTCTACCACCTGTTCGCCTGAAGGCCGGCCGCTTGGCGCCAGTGCAAAATGCTACCATCCGGTCAATTACGACAATACCTTCAAGGGCCCGATGACACTGCGTAGCACCTTGGCGGAATCAAGAAACATTCCTTCGATCAAGGTCCTCTATCTTGCCGGCATGAAAGATTCGATAAATCTCGCTTCCACTATGGGAGTAACGACTCTCGGCTCACCGAATCAGTACGGCTTAACCCTCGTGCTTGGCGGCGGCGAAGTCACCCTCCTTGAACTGACCGGCGCCTACGGCGTCTTTGCCAATGAAGGCATCCGAAATCCAACCACCGGTATCCTTAAAATCGAAGACTCCAAAGGGAACGTGCTTGAAGAGTTCAAAGCCTCGCCAAGCGACGTTTTGCCCCGAGAAACAGCCCTTAAGATTAACGACGTCCTCTCCGACAATAACGCCCGGTCACCTTTATTTGGCGAACAATCGCTTCTCTATTTCCCGAGCCGAGATGTTGCGGCCAAAACCGGTACCACGAACGATTACCGCGACGCCTGGATTCTCGGATACACGCCGAACCTTGTAGTTGGAGCGTGGGCGGGCAATAACGACAACAGCTCGATGGAAAAGAAGGTCGCGGGCCTTATTATCTCACCCATGTGGAACGCTTTCATGACTGAAGCGCTTAATACGCTGCCTGTCGCTTACTTTAACCAACCTTCGCCGACACCACGCACGATCAAACCGGTTTTGCGCGGTGTCTGGGCGGGAGGCCAATCGGTGTTCATCGACAAAGCCTCCGGCAAACTGGCTACCGAACATACTCCGATTGAGATGCAGGAGGAACGGATCATCCCCGGTGTTCATACTATCCTCTCTTGGGTAAACAAAGACGATCCTTTAGGCCCTCCGCCTGTGAACCCGACAAACGATCCGCAGTTTCGGTTGTGGGAGTATTCTGTGCGGGAGTGGGTACGGACACAGGGAATCAAGGAAGACCAACCTGTCGACATACCAACCGACCACGATGACGTGCACAGTCCGGAAAACGCACCGCTTCTTACCATAGTAGAGCCCGACCCCAATGACACGCATGAGAGCGGCAGCCGAGTCCTTATAAAAGTGGAGAGTTTGGGCAGCCGTCCGATTGTTAAAGCCGAATTCTTCCTCAATGACCGCCATATCGGCTCTTCACTCAAAGCGCCTTTTGAATTTGCCTTCACTCCTCGCGATCTCGAGTTCATCGAAGAAAACAACACTATTAGAGTAATTGGCTACGACTCGGTCTACAACAAAGGAGAAGCTACAGCACCACTTCGAATCCGTTTCCCCGAGTAATTACTTAATATCGTAAATAGTGACGCCTCTTTTTTTGAGAGCCTCAAGAAGAGCCTGCTTTTTAAGATAGATGGTGGTGCGAGCCGCCGGCTCTACCGTAGTGAGATAGACCACCCCTTGGCGCATCGAAATCTGGTCGTCACGAAGCGAAACGTGCGTCTCTCTAAGGAACTCCTCTTTTATGACCTCGAGCGTTGCCCGCCCCGAATTGACGATGACTTTAAATTTCTTGAGATACTCGGAGACCCACATGTTACTTATTCATGGGCATCACGAGGTAGAGAAATGACTTATCCGACACGCCGCGGACAAGCATGGGCCGGTTAAGGCCGTTGAATTGGAGGGCCACACTATCCGCTTCGATTGATTGGAAGCAATCGATCACATACTTGTAGTTAAAGTTAATATCCACATCCTCCCCTTTGAGAACTGCCCCCACTTTGTTGGTATTCTCACCAACCTCGGTATTTTTTGTTTTTAATTGAAACGCTTTGCTCCCAGCAAGCGCCTTCATATTCACCTGGTTAAAAGTATCGGCGAAGACATTGGCAAGTTTGAGCGAACTGATCAGGTCTTGTTTTAAGACTACCACTTCGGTTTTGAAGTCTTTAGGGATGATTTGTTTGTAATCAGGAAAAACACCATCAATAACGCGTGAAGTGAGATAAAAATTATTGTAGGAAAAAGCGATTTGATTTTTCTCCATGGTAATTTCAATCTCCTCTTTTATATTTTCGAGAATTCGAATAATCTCAACCGCGTTCTTAAAAGGAATGAGGATTTGGCCGAGTGAAACAGTGCGCTTGGGTCGCACTTTTTTCTCGGCCAGACGGAATGAGTCAGTGGCCACAAAAACCAGCGCTTCATCATCCGAATAAAGGTAGATGCTGGCGAGCTCCGGTTTCATATTGGAAACCGAAGCGCTGTACCACACCGACCGCAAACCCTTTACCACATCACTCGCAAGAATTTTGAATGATTTGTCCTTTTTAACTCGAGGAATGGTTGGAAAATCGTCCAACGGAAAAGTTTTTATAATTGTGGAACTTGAGGAAGTGGTAATATGAAGCGCTGTCTCTTCAAGCTCCATCGAAACATTTTTATCATTATTAAGATTAGAAAGAAAACCATTAAGGATAGCGGCCGGCACCACCACTTTTCCCTCCTTCTTTACCTTCACTGGAATAATCAACTCAAGACCTAAATCAAGATTAGTTGCTTTAAGGGTGAGCCGGTTATCTTTCGCTTCAAAAAGAATACAACTAAGGATTGGTAGGGTGAGATTCTTGCCGGTTATTTTTTCGGCCTTCCGTACGGCTTCTTGCAATGTATCTTTTAATCCTTCTATTTTCATAATAGTTATTATATATAGGGGTGTGGAAACTGGGGATTTCTTTTTTAGCTATTATTAGAGCCTTGTTTTGGTAAAGTTTGTTTTTTTAAGTGGGGATAAATAACCCTCTATTGGGGATTACTAAGAGGGGTGGGGGCACTCGTCTTTTTCATGAAGTATTAATGAACACTTTTCCCTTAGAGTGTACACAAGTTATCCACCTGTTACAACATCAAAGCCCTGATCTGAGTGAGCTCTTGGGCCAGCACATTATTGTCCTTAAGTTCGTTTTTTATTTTTTCACACGAGTGTATTACGGTGGTATGATCGCGGCCTCCTAACTTTTCGCCGATTGACGGATATGAAATATTAAAATCCTCTCGCAAAATATACATCGTCAACTGCCGTGGGCGCACCACTTCCTTCTTTCGGGTTTTTTCGCAGATACTATTCTCGTTAATGCTATAGAACTCGGCGATAATTTTTATAATATCCTTGGCCGAGATGGCTTTTTTAGGCTTGATGCTTGTTTTGGCCAGATTTCGCACTTCAGCGAGCGAGAGTTCCCTGTTTTTGAGCTGTGCTTGGCAGACGATCGAGTTGATCATACCTTCGAGTTCTCTGATGTTGCCTGACAGTGAGGTAGCCAAGTACTCCACCGTTTCAGGCGAGAGGGTGTAGTTGATCTGTCGGCACTTGGTTTTGATGATAGCGGCCCTCGATTCTTGGTCAGGGGTCGGAATATCAACGATCATGCCCGCGCTGAAGCGCGATTTTAAGCGCTCTTCAAGATTTGGAATGAAATTGGGGTGCTTATCCGAGGAAAAAATAATTTGCTTGTTGTTGTCGTAAAGAAAGTTAAAGAGATGAAACAATTCTTCTTGAGTTTTCTCTTTGTTTGAGAGGAATTGAATGTCATCCATGACTAAGATGTCGTATTTTCGGTACTTCTCTTTGAAAACACTTACTTTGTTTGCTTGGACCGAGTTAACGTAATCAAGCGAAAACTTTTCAGAGGTAACATAAAATATTTTCTTTCCCGGACTAGCAGTCTTAATGCAATTGCCGACCGCTTGAATGAGGTGCGTCTTACCGTGGCCGGTGTTGCCGTAGATAAAGAGGGGATTGTAGGCGATGCCCGGCTTTTTTATAACAGCTTGAGCGGCGGCGTGGGC